>CAYYEC010000287.1:0-5570 GCA_964470745.1 uncultured Eubacteriales bacterium
AAATGAGTTCTTTTGATGTATTGTTTTTACTGCTAGGAGCGGTGATGATCCTAGCCATGCATGCCGGATTTGCATTTCTCGAAGCAGGAACGGTAAGTAGAAAAAACCAGGTTAATGCTTTTAACAAAATAATATTTGACTGGTCTACTACTACCGTAATTTATTTTCTTATCGGTTTTCCTGTTGCCTACGGGGTATTTTTGTACACTGATACCAACATATTGACACAAGGTAGTGGATATGATTTGGTTAGATTATTTTTCCTTGTAGGGTTTGCTGCATGTATTCCTGCAATAATTTCGGGCGGAGTTGTGGGAAGGATGAAGTTTTTTGCCCAGTCAATAGCTGCAATTGGTTTGGCAGCAATTATTTATCCATTCTTTGAAAGCCTTGTTTGGGGGAAAAATTCCTTTATGGGGCAGGCAGGATCAATATTTGAATCATTCTTTGGTACTGCGTTTCATGATTTTGCAGGGTCTGTCGTTGTTCATTCTCTTGGAGGTTGGATTGCTTTACCTGCAATAATACTTTTAGGACCAAGAACAGGAAGATATGGTGGTAGTTTAGATACCAGACCAAGCAGTATTCCGTTTTTAGCATTAGGAAGCTGGATATTAATAGTTGGTTGGTTTGGTTTCAATGTTATGAGTTCACAGTCCATAGAAGGTATTTCCGGACTTGTTGCTATTAATTCACTTATGGCGATGGTTGGTGGAACAATAACAGGATTAATTTTTTCTAAAAATGATGCCGGTTTTACCCACAATGGTGCATTAGCTGGGTTAATTGCAATTTGTGCCGGCTCAGATGTTGTACATCCATTAGCTGCTCTGTTTATTGGGGCTGTAGCAGGTATAATTTTTATCAAAATGTTTGAAATTGAAACTGAAAAGTTAAAAGTTGATGATGTTTTAGGTGTATGGCCATTGCATGGGCTTAATGGTACATGGGGTGGTATTGCAGCTGGAATTTTTGGTAGAAAAGCACTTGGAGGAGTCGCTGATTTAAATTTCTTTGCTCAATTATCAGGATCATTAATTGCAGTTGTATATGGACTTGTAGCAGGTTTTATTCTCTACAAATTAATTGATATATTTTATGGTATAAGAATGACTCCTCAGCAGGAGCTAGTTGGATCAGATATTACATTCCATAAAATAGAATCTAATCCGGAAGAAAGTTTATAATTATATTTTTTGCAATAAACATTTTATATTTTTTATTCAAATATTGCAAAATAATATACATCTGCTTATATGTTGCAATTTGTTCCATGTTATATCTTTTATGTGACATATATGGCAAAACTGTAGGTTATTTAATTTGAAATTTCAATTGCGTATAATTTATTGCGCAGTTTTGAAAAATATGATATGTTAGGAGGTGAAGGAGTGATGTGTATGAAGATGGTTGTAGCTGTTATTAGACCTGAAGCTTTGGAAGTAGTAAAAGAAGCTTTATTTAACGCAGAAATACATAAAATGACTGTTCATCATGTAAAAGGATGTGGTCAACAGAAAGGTTATACAGAAAGCTATAGAGGTAATATTATAAATGTTAACCTTTTAAACAAAGTTCGCATGGAAATAGTTGTGAATGAAGAGTTTGTTAAACCAACAATTGATGCTATTACGAGTGCTGCTAGAACCGGTAAAATAGGTGATGGAAAAATATTTGTTTTACCTGTTGAACAGTGTATACGTATTAGAACTGGTGAAGAAGGATCAGACGCAATTGGATAGAAATTGATTTATAGAAGGTGATTGCTTTTTGCAGTTGCCTTCTTTTTTATAAATAATTATTGATTTTTCAAAAAAATAATGATATAATGCTTCTAGATTAGATGAGATTAGTTAAAGATAAATGAGTAGAGACGAGATGAGATGAAAATAATTAGTATTCAAATGCTAGGTCTCTGTGCCTGGCTTTTTTGTTTATTCCAGTTCTCGTGTCTTCTCTCAAGAGTATGAAAGGAGACATCAAAAAATGATACTTCAGAAAATTGTAGACAGGAAAAAAATTCAGTTAGAAGATGAAATGAGTAATATTTCTGTTAGAGATTTGCAAGATCAAATAAAAAATTTAAACCAAGCTGGAGAGGTTAGTTTTTATGATTCAATAAAAAATTATAAAGGAATATCAATAATATCTGAGGTTAAAAAGGCTTCACCTTCAAAAGGAATAATAAAAGAAGACTTTGACCCCGTTAAAATCGCAAAAGAATATTCAAATAACGGTGTTCAGGCTATTTCAGTATTGACAGAAAAGTTTTTTTTTCAAGGCGATGACAGGTATTTGGCAGAAATAAGAGATGAAATTAACACTCCTTTATTAAGAAAAGATTTTATAATAGACCAAAAGCAAATTTATCAAGCCAAATTGTTAGGTGCAAATGCTATATTACTAATTGTATCAATACTTTCTAATGACCAAATAATTGAATTTCAAAATTTAGCTAAAAGTTTAAAAATGGATTCTCTTGTAGAAGTTCATAATAAAGAAGAGCTGGATAGGGCAATTCATTGCGATGCGAAAATCATTGGAATAAATAATAGAGATTTAAAAACTTTTCATGTAGATATTAAGACAACTGAATTTCTTATGAAGGAAATACCGAAAGACAAGATTATTATAAGTGAAAGTGGAATTGAAAGTGTAAATGATATGAGTTATTTAGATGAATTGGGAGTTGATGGAGTATTAATCGGTGAAACTTTAATGAGAGCACCTTCTATTGGAGAAAAAATAAATGAATTAAGAAGTTATTAGCAGCATTACTGTACATTCTTTATTAGAAAAACGAGGTGTTAAAAATAGAAAAGAATTTCAAGTTAAAAGATATAGTACTCATTGGTAGAAGATTTGATGAATATTACAAAATATTTGATTTAAAGAACGTTGAACCAAATGTTGCTAAAATCCTGGATGTAGGAGGTGGAGTAAGCTCTTTTTGTAGTGAAGGTAATTTAAAGGGATATAATATTACTTCTTCGGATAGGATATATTGTTTTTCGCCCGATGAAATTAGAGAAAAATGCATGGCAGATTTGAATTTAAATTGGAAAATGGTTAGAGAAAAAAACGATATGTTTATTTGGACCTATTATAAAAATGTGCAAGAATGGAAAGAAAATAGAAGTACTGCATATAATGAATTTTTGAATGACTATAGAAAGAACTTAAATAAAAAATACATATATACTGATTTTCCTGAAAGCAGTTTTGAAAATAATGAATTTACTTTATCTTTGGTATCTCACTTTCTATTCTTGTATGATGAGCATTTAGATTATGAATTTCATAAAAAAACTATTAATGAGATAATAAGAGTTACTTCAAAAGAAATAAGAATTTTCCCCATAGTAAATTTAAGGGGGAAAAGGTCAGTATATATTCAAAAGATAATTGATGAAAATGATTTTAAAAATTACAATTTTAAAATTGAAAAAGTTGATTATGAGTTTTTTGAAAATGCAAATGAGATGTTGGTGATTAAGTTATGATGTTAAAAATTTGTGGATTAAGAAGAAGTGAGGATATTGAATATGTAAATAAATATTTGCCTGATTATATAGGATTTATATTTGCAGAAAGTAAGAGAAAGGTTTCAGTTGAAGAAGTAAATTTATTGAAAAAAGAGCTGAATTCAAAAATAAAAACTGTAGGTGTATTTGTAAATGAAAAAATTGAAAATATTATTAAAATAGTTGAAAAAACTAATTTGGATATTGTGCAAATTCATGGTGATGAAACTCCGGAATATGTAATGAAAATAAAAGAGCGTACAGGGGATTCACTAAAGATATG
Source organism: uncultured Eubacteriales bacterium (assembly GCA_964470745.1). Classification (GTDB taxonomy): domain Bacteria; phylum Bacillota; class Clostridia; order DSM-8532; family CAYYEC01; genus CAYYEC01. The sequence continues at coordinate 3,808 of CAYYEC010000287.1, forward strand.
GAAAGCAATAAGGGTAAAAAATGATGACTCGGTTTCTATAATGTCAGAATATAATGTTGATGCTTTTGTTCTTGATGCTTTTGTTGAAAATTCCTATGGTGGAGTTGGAAAGACTTTTGATTGGAATATTGCACTAAAAGCAAAAAAATATGGCAAAATATTTATTGCAGGCGGTCTGAATACTGCAAATGTTGGAGAATTAATTAAAAAGGTTGAACCTTATGGTGTAGATGTCAGCAGTGGAATTGAGACTAATGGGTTTAAGGATAAAGTAAAAATATCTGAGTTTGTAAAAAAAGTAAGGAAGTTAGGTTAAATTTATGATTAAGACTAAGGCTAAGGTTAAGATAAATATAATATAACGAGGAGGCAGGTTGATATGGAAAAAAGGAAGGGAAGATTTGGTGAGTTTGGTGGGCAGTATGCTCCTGAAACGCTGATGAATGCATTGATTGAGCTTGAACAGGAATACAATAAGTATAAAAATGATAAGGATTTTATTGAGGAACTAAATTTTTACTTTAAGGAGTATGCAGGCAGACCTTCATTACTTTATTATGCTGAGCGAATGACTAAGGATCTTGGTGGTGCAAAGATTTACCTAAAACGTGAAGATTTAAACCATACAGGTTCACATAAAATAAATAATGTTCTTGGGCAAGTGCTTCTGGCAAAAAAGATGGGAAAGAAAAAGGTAATAGCTGAAACCGGGGCAGGTCAACATGGAGTGGCAACAGCAACAGCTGCAGCTCTTTTTGATATGGAATGTGACATATATATGGGAAAAGAAGATATTGAAAGACAGTCGTTAAATGTTTTTAGAATGAGACTTCTTGGAGCGAGAGTACATTCTGTAGAATCAGGCACAGGGACTCTAAAGGATGCAGTTAATGAAGCCTTTAGAAGTTGGGTGGCTTTGTTGGGAGATACATTCTATGTTCTTGGTTCTGCATTAGGTCCTCATCCGTATCCTGAGATAGTGAGAGACTTTCAAAATGTTATTGGAAAAGAAGTAAAAGAACAAATTTATAGAAAAGAAGATAGAAATCCGGATTATATTCTAGCATGTGTTGGCGGTGGAAGCAATGCAATTGGAATATTTAATGAATTCATAAAAGAAAAAGACGTAAGGTTAATAGGTGTTGAAGCTGCGGGTGAGGGAGTTGATACAGAAAAACATGCTGCGACAATATCCAGAGGCAGTGTTGGAGTGCTTCACGGCATGAAATCCTACTTTTTGCAGGATGAAGATGGTCAGATAATGCCTGTTTATTCCATTTCGGCGGGGCTTGACTATCCGGGTATTGGTCCACAGCATGCATACCTGCATGATACAGGTCGTGCTCAATATGTTCCAATTACAGATGATGAGGCAGTAGAAGGATTTAAATATCTTACGAGAATAGAAGGAATAATACCAGCTATAGAAAGTGCCCACGCAGTGGCATATGCAATGAAATTGGCACCACAGCTGCCAAAAAATAAAATAATGGTGATAAACCTTTCAGGACGTGGAGATAAAGACGTTTACTCTGTGGCAAAGTATATGGGAGAGAATATTGAAAATAGTTGACAGTTTACGGTTTACTGTCAACCGTCAACTGTCAACTAAAATAAAGCGGAGGTCGATATAAATGAGTAGAATTTCGGAAAAATTTATTGAATTAAGAGAAAGTAATAAAAAGGCTCTAATAACATTTGTAACAGCAGGTGACCCGGATTTAGAAGGTACAAAATTATTGGTTAAGGAAATGGAAATAAAG
>CAYYEC010000288.1:0-5565 GCA_964470745.1 uncultured Eubacteriales bacterium
TGTTCATTATCTCTTTAATATGTGTAATTGAAACTCCGTAAAATTCATTCTCCATTTTAAAAACAACTACTTGATTTAATTCACTCATAACTCATTCTCCTTTATTTCCTAAAGTATTAAATCTTCTACTATACCTATGATTCTGGTGGTCTGTAACGCATGTTTTTTATGGTATGCAGACCACAAACATAGGAAGTGGATTTGTAATGCTTTAAATTAGAACTATAAAAAAGAAGCGTTACAAACCACTAGTATCCAGAGTTATACTTTAAATTTACTGACAACTTTTTTAAGCATATGGGTATTTTCATTACTGATTTGCATTTGTTTTTGAACCTCATTGACTTTTGCAACGATATCTGTTGTTTTTTTAGTAATAGTTTCTGTCCCGGCTGCTCCTTCATTGACTGTTTTGGCTACATCTCCCATGGCTCTTATTATACCTTCCACTGAAGCAGTCAATTCTTCTGCTGTAGCACTAAAATCCGTAATAATTTTATCCATAAAAGCAGCATCATTAGTATATTGCTCTCCTGTTTTTAACATTTCCTGGTAGTCATTCCTTACATTTGTATCAATATGACTCATCAGATTTTTGGAGCTATTTGAAAGGTTTTCTACAGAAGCCTCAACTTCTTTGGTAACTCTCTGGATTTCAGACACCGTGTTTTTGGAATCCACTGCAAGCTTTCTTATTTCCTCCGCTACTACAGCAAATCCTCTTCCTGATTCTCCAGCTCTGGCAGCCTCTATTGCTGCATTTAGTGCAAGAAGATTTGTCTGGGATGATATTTGCAGTATTGCATCTGAAAGTGTACTGATTTGTTCGACAGCCTTTGATTGTCCCAAAGCCTGTTCAAGGTTTTCCTTTGCCTCAGAGTATATTTCTTCTGCAAGCTGTTGGGATGAAACTGCACTGTTTTTCAATTCTGCCGCCCTTACACTGATTTCCTGTGCAGAAATAGAACCATTTTGAGCCTTTTGTGCCATCGCCTCTATGGCTGATTGCATATCCTCAGATGAGGCATTGACTTCTTCGGATGCCGCCGCCGTTTCTTCCATACCTGCCGACAATTCTTCCGTAGCAGCTGATGTGTCCTCAACTGATAAATTCAATTCATTAATATAGTTTGACACTTCAATCACTGCTTCTCCCACATTCTCAGAACGTTGATTCACCTCAGCCACAATTGACCTCAAGTTCTCAATGAACCTGTTTATACTTTGTGCCAGATAGCCTATTTCATCTTTATTTGCAATATGGATTTTTTGAGTAAGATCTCCACCTTTTTCCGCTAAATTGTCAAATTCTTTCTTTAATATATCCAGTGGTCTTACAATGCCTAATGAAATTATGCTTCCTGTCATTATAGTAGCCACTAAAGATATAATTCCTATAACAATCAATATGTTCCTCATATTTTTCACATCATTTTTGCTATTCTTCAAGGCATCCTGAGCATATACATCCATGATTTCTTCAATCTGGTTGATTCTTTCCCTTGCAGAATCAAATGCTCCCAAATAAGCAGCTTTATCTTTCATGACATTCTTTTCTGCATCAAACAGACTGTCCCAGGTCGAATAATCTTTGTCAAAAAGTTCGAAAAGTTCAAACATTGTTTTTCCAGAACCTGTATGCTTATAGGCCTCAAAGGTCTCTTTATTTTTCTCAACGACCTCTCTTGCTTTATGTACTCTTTCTAGGGTCTGTTGTGAATTTTCCAAATAATCAGCCTTTAGCTTTTCCAATTCATTAGAGCCAATTGAACTTTTCTCCATTTCCAATTCTGCAGTAAGTGCCTGATAAAAATCCCGGTCTGCATTCATGAGAAAATTCGTACTTCTATACAATTCAGTATGGAGATTAATAATAATAGTGTCTGTAACCAAATTAGTTTTTGTCACTGAAATGAACGATATTATCAATATGGCAATAACAGGAACGATCAAAGCTATAAAAAGCTTTACTGTAATTTTAATATTATTTAGTTTAATAAAATAGAACATAATCTATATCTTCTCCTCTTTCCATGTAATTATATTTAGTTAGCTCATAACTTTAATTTATTTTTTAAAGTATTAAATCTTCTACTATCCCTATGATTGTAATACCCAGGGTATCCATGTCGTTCCTCAAATCAATTACATAATTTTCCACATTGTCCTCACCATGTTTTATTATCTTGACTCTTGGCCGCAAGCAGCAATCCGGATAGTTTTTTACTACAATACCAATTGTGTTATTACTTAATTTAACTAAAGTCCCAGTGGGATAAGGTGCTATTTTTTGTAAAAAAGCCTTAACAATTTCAGGATCAAAATGTGATCCCCCTCCCCCCATTATAAATTCTACAGCATCAGAGGGTGCAACTGACTTTCGATATGGTCTGTCAGATATAAATGCATCGTACACCTCTGCTATTGCTATCAATTTACCAAATAACGTCATTTCCTTTCCGTTTTTTTCATTAGGATACCCTCTTCCGTCATATCTCTCATGATGATCCAAAATACCTACATAAACTGATGCAGGAAGATCAAACCTTTCTTTTAAATATTTATAACCTTCATAAGAATGCGTTTTCATTATTTTAAATTCATCTTTTGAAAGTTTTCCAGGCTTATTCAAAATATCCTTAGGAATAAATACCTTTCCAATATCATGAAGAATAGATGCCATACCTAGATTATAGAGTTGATTTTTATTAAGGTTCATAACCGCCCCAATAAGCATTGCCAATACCCCTACATTTACTGAATGAAAATATGTATAGTCATCGAATATTTTCAAGTCAATCATATTTACAATAAGATTTCTATCTGAATATATTTTTTCAGCAATTTCATTTATGAGATTTTGTATACCTTCCATATTTTTACTTGATATGTCGTTTCCATTACCTAGTGTTATAAAAGAATTTTTAACTGCATTTATGGTTTTTTGCCTTATAGTGTCATTTATAACTTCAGTAATTTCTATATCTTCAGATAGCTTATCTTCAATATAAATCCCGTTATATCCGAGTTCTCTTATTTTATCTATATATGGCAAGTAAACAGTCGCACCGGTATTTAATAGTAGTTCTCCACTTTTTCCATAAAGGCTTTTTCCGGACACCATTCCTTCTCTCAGGCAATTTAGCGGTACAAATCTCATATATTACTCCTCCTAGAAGCTCACAAATTTTGCAAGGTTAATTTAATTTATATAATTTTGCTCATATTAAACGCACAAATAATTCTACAATGAATTAATATTGATATTTGTACGTCTAATGAGTTTTCTAGATGCAGATTTCGCGTAAGTTAAATTGAAATGCAGAATTATTTATGCTAAATCTATATCATAAAACTTTTTATATTCTTCATAAATTCTATCTTTGTTTTCCAGAAATACCTGGATTATCTTTGGATCAAAATGTGTTCCACTACCCTCTAATATTATTTCATAGGCCTTTTCGAAACTAAAAGCCTTCTTATAAGGTCGTTTACTTGTTAAAGCATCAAATACATCAACAAGTGCAACTATTCTTGCACTTAAAGGTATTTCTTCTCCTTTCTTGCCAAAAGGATATCCTGTGCCATCCCATTTTTCATGATGACTTTCCGCTATCTCAATTCCCATCTTAAATGGCCTTCTACCGTTTTTTTGGGTATTATCATCGGCTTGTTTCAATATCCAGGCTCCAAAGATAGCATGGGTTTTCATAGTATTAAATTCCTCCGTCGTCAGTTTATCAGGTTTCAATAAAATATTATCCTGAATCGCTACCTTTCCAATATCATGTAGAGGGCTGAATTCTTTAATATTATGAATAAACTCCGGCGTAATTTTTTTTTCATAGGTATCCTCAAAATATAAAAATTGGGCAATCAATCCGGAATAAACACTTATTCTCTGCAAATGACCCCCAGTATCTTTATCTCTTGATTCAGCCAATTTTGCTAAAGCAATGGTACTACTATATAGCAGATCGTTTATTACAATGTTTTTGTTAAAACTAATAGCAATACTATTTGCCAGTGTATTCAGGAAATTTATATGATCACTATGATAAACATTCTTCTTTGTACTGGAAAAAAATATCACTCCAATTGGTTTCTCATTAATTTTCAATGGAAGAGTAACTGATGATCTGATACCACTTTCCAGTAGTATTTTGTTATACTCTTTTACAGGCTTTCCATGTACATATTTTTCCAAATCATTAATCAATCTCGGACTACCCGACTCTAAAACCCTCTTAAGGCTGGTTTCATGAATATCAATCTCATATCCAAGTAGTTTTTGAGGAAGATCTGTAATACTTCCATTGGAAATACCGTTGAAAGCTTTTAAGCTCTTTCCATCATTATTAATCAATGCAATTCCTATGTAATGATATGGAATATAAGTAGAAAATGATGAATACACGTATTTCAAAGTTTCATAAAATGATTCTGTATTATTTACATTTTCAATAAGCATAATAAGACTTTTCAGCTTATGATACAATTTTTCAATTTCTGGAATTGCAGGTAAAAGCTTCATGTTAGCAGGTTTTCTACCTAAAGAATCTAACTTTGTTATTCCCATTTTTCCCATATCATCAAATATCTCATTTAAAGGATTAAAAATATAACGATAGAGATTAAGAAGTAATGTAATACCCATTCCACAAACTAATAAATTAAGAAAAATTAAACAGAAGAACCAAAGTGAATTTTTGCTTTCTATTAATTTTATAATCAAAAAACTAATAAACATCATTATTGCCAATGTTAAAACTGTAATTATTGATATTCGGTTTTTCAAGAATTTCAATATTATTATTGGCGTCTTTCCTCTCTCCACAACTATTCTCCTTATTTATTTATAATCCTTAAAATATATCAAAATATCAAGAAACACTTAATTTCGTATGAATATATTTTAACATCCATAAATATAATTTCACATGTAAAATCCGTACCTATTTTGTAGTTTGAGGGTTGATTTATTTTAATTCTGTAATATTTTTTGTCTTTTCAATAACCTCATTGATTATAGGTTTACTTTTGTTCTGGCCATACAAGATAAATTCATTACTTCCAGTTCTTACAGCAATACCACCCCCTCTTCGATTTCATTTAAATACTTTTTCATGCGGAATTCTTATAGCTCTTAAGGTCCAGATTTAGTTCCTTTTCTATAAAGCCAATGTACTTCTCCCCGGATCTGTACCCGTATAGAATCAAATATAAATATTTCTCGCTTGTTCCTATACTTTCAGCCAGCTGCTTCTGGGTCTTATTTAATTCAATCAATCTCTTTTTAATAATTGAACCAAGTGGAGTCAATACTCTCTTTTTACCTTTCAAAAAACCGCCTCCTGTATAAAGGGAATTAGTTTCATCACCCCTTTGTTGTATATGTTTGATGTATTTATCTATCATATTTTACATTATATGCGTGAATTTGCGTTGTGTCAATGCTATTTAACGTTTATTAACGCATTTATTGGAATATATTGTCGAATTTCTATTTAGAAGTTTACAAAATAAAATGCGTACTAAAGTAGGCAAGTGGGGACGGTTCTTGAC
>CAYYEC010000289.1:0-5549 GCA_964470745.1 uncultured Eubacteriales bacterium
ATCAAAAACTAAATTACCACTTTGCTCATTTTTGTTTAATTCATTAATCGTATCTTTAAAACTTATTGAAATTGTATGAAGTTTCCCATTACTGTTTCTTACTTTAATATTTTCTCCAATAATATTTTTACCCTGGCTAAAGTTATTTGTTTTTTCTATGTTTTCAATTGTACCTACTTTTTTTTCTAATTGTAAAACTGGTAATACCAGCTTCTCAGCATTTTTTACTATCTGAGCTGCCTGCTCCCTTGTCACATTTCCATTTGGAGCAAAATTTCCATTTCCATCACCGTTCATTATATTATTTACAAGAATTGATTCTATGTACGGAACATTAAGAGGGTCTGCTGATTCCCAATCATTAAAGCTATTAAATATTTTCTGTTGTCCATAAACTGGTGTAAGTCCAAGAAGTTTCGCCATCCACACAGCCATATCCTGTCGTTTAGCCGGAGCAGTTTTATAAAATGACGTTTGTATTAGTTGGGTTTGATCAAGAGTTAATGCATCTGCTAAATCCTGAGCCGATATAAGCCCATCATTTGTAGCAAGCTGTAAATATCCATATGACCACATATCTCGCGCTACCTTTACTTTATCTGCAGGTAATTTTGCATTATCCAATGCTTCAGCCAAAATTTGAGCTTCTCCTTCTCGTCCTACTATTCTATAAGCTAATGCTATTGCTTCTTGATTTGATATATTATTCTTAAGTCCGAAAGTCTTATTTCCGTATCCTTTCATAATATCAAATGCGCCAGTTTCATATATAGCTTCTCTTGCCCATGTATTGGAATTTACAACATCAGAATAGTTCATATTATTTATCAGGACTGAGGCATTACTGCTTCCTTCATACTCAAATTCAGGCGTCTCATTTTGGCCTGCCGCAAAAGTGTATGAGTATACATTAATAATAATGATACATAAAAAAATAGAAAAAATTTTGTAAGTCTTTTTATTAGCATTTAGTCTTTTGTATACCATGGTAATTTTCAATCCTTTGATCTGTTAATATATATTTACATAAAAATAGCCTTATAATTTTTATCGGCTATTTTTCCAATGGATTAATACTTAATAAATTTCAATTTGGTTACAAGTTATATTAGCTATTATGAGTGTGATAATGAAAATGTTTACCCTCTCCATGTTTATGATAAAACTTATCTACAAGGTTTACCTTTTGCAGCAAATCAATATTAGCTAGAACCTTGTCTGTAGACCCATCCATAGCAATTTTATGATTTTCATCAAATACAATTGATTTATCTGAAATTTCTCGAACCAATTCCAGATTGTGTGTTGAAGTTATAATAGTCTTACCAGCTTTATTCAGACTTGTTAAAAATTCTATAAGCCACCTTTGAGTTTTAGGATCTAATCCATTTGTAGGTTCATCCAGTATTATAACTTGAGGGTTTAAAACCAATACTGATGCAAGTGCAACCTTTTTTTTCTCACCGCCACTTAGCTTAAATGGAGTTCTATCTTTTAAGTTTTGTATATTCAATAGGTTTAATACATCATTTACTCGCTTATTCACTTCATTTATAGATAATTTTAACTGCAGAGGACCAAATGCGATTTCCTCCTTAACAGTACTGCAAAAAAGCTGAATATCTGAATTCTGAAAAATAAATCCTACTTTTAAATGAAACTCTTTTAAAAATCCACTATTAATAAAAGCTTTCTCAGTAATTTTTTTACCAAAAGCATTAAATTCTCCTTTTTGAGGATGAATTAAACCACACAAAACCTTTAGAAGGGTAGATTTTCCACAACCATTTGCACCGAGTATACAGATTTTTTCCCCTTGAAATATTTTCAAGTTGATGTCACATAATACTGGTTCTTCATAAGGGTAATTAAAATAAACTTCTTTAAGCTCAAAAATACATTTTTTTTCTTTCAAAACTGTTTCTCCAATCATATAAGGAACTGCTAAAATATAACTTAACAACTCCTGATCATTTTTTAAACTTATCCAAAATACATTTCACCAATAAATAAAATCAAGGAAGCTATAATCAAATTCATAGTCCAAATAAAATCATACACAGTTAATCTAAATTCAGTTAACGAAACTGCTTCACCAGTATATCCTCTTGAAACCATGGAATTATAAATTTCTTCACTCATATAGCTAGTCTTTATAAACATAAAGGCAATTGTTTTTGCAACAAAATTCCTATTATTATTGTTTTCCACTTTACCTACCATTCTTAAAAATCTGGCTTCAAATATTTGAGTAGCTGTTTTACTTAAAACAAAGATATATCTATAGCTCATATCCAGAATTGATATAACGAATTTAGATACTTTCAATATATTTAAACTCTTACTTAAATCTGCCCATTTACTCGTCATAATAAGAAGGTATCCAAATGAAATGGATATACCCATTCTAAATGAAATCTTAAGAATTATTTTAATTCCCTCCATACTAAAGTAAATCTCATTTGGCAATTGAAAAAACCAAATTTTTAAATTTAGATTTCTATATAAATATAATATAGGCTTACCTTTTATTAGCAGATTTGATGCCGGCGGTATTGAAATAATAAAAAATATAAAAGGTATTATCAGCCAAACTCTCTTAAAATATTGTTTTAAGCTTAGATTTGATAATTTTACTAAAGCTATTGCAATTGTAGAAAGAAATAATAGAGTCATAAATCTACTTGCAACTCCAGTTATTATTAATAAATATATTACTGAAATTAGTTTAACTCTAGCATCAAGTTTTTGAAATAATCCGCTCTTGTACGAGTTTCTTTCAAATAAAAAATCTTCTTGTATTACCTTTGAAATTGCTAAAAGTGTCTTTCTAATAAAACCTGTATCAATATTTATTCCTTTATTTTTAAATACTTCTTCATTTTTCATCCATTCAGGAACTTCGATATTCTCCTTGGTCTGGAGATTGTTATCCATTAGATATTTTTCTCCTTTTATTAATAAGTATAATTAATTATACTATATGCATTATATGTTTTCAAAATCATTTTCTATTTGTCAATTTAGGAACATATTCTCTCTTATATCCAAATTAAATAAAAATACATTTTCCTACCGAAAAGTACAAATGAAATCCGTATTTTACATTTACATTCTTATTTCCATATAGTACTATTTATATTAGTGTAGGTATGCTATTTTATAGGACTAATGAATGCATTATAACAAATATATTAATCTTGAAAAGACAAACACATTGAAAAATAAGGGTGCAAAACTGCGGGTCTATAGTGAAATCACTATGATAGTCGGGTTGCCAAGGTGTATATATTATAACTGTATTAAAAACATGGTTTTCAAAATCGGCAATAAGAAAAACGGAAGCATTATTGTTGTGCTGGATTTGAATAAGGTACTCAGTGAAGAAGTTGAGGCAGGGCTTCAAGCTTGGAACACCCATTGTAAGCAGTAAAATTTCTTAAAATTATTATTGAACAGTAATTAATGTGAAGGGAGAAAGTCATGAAAAAAACTAATATTTTTACGAAGCTCGTAAGTATGTCTCTTTTATTGGTTATAGCAGCTCTTTCAGTACTAGGTGTTATTGGGGTTGTAAGTTTTTCCAATACAGTTCAAAATGAAACGATTGCCCAAATGCAAAATAATGCGGCTACTAAGCGGGATTTGGTACAGCAAGTTATGGATGGGGCGATAAGCTTAGCCTACTCGACTGCGCAAAATTCAGATGCAATCAGTATTATGAATATGGTCAGCAGTGGAGAAGCTGCTTCAAAAGCGGACGAGATAAATGAAAAAAAGAAGCTTGTGAGTGCATATCTTAAAGACATATTTGATAAAAACAACGGAATGTTTGAGAATCTGTTCTTTTATGATTCTACCAGGGTAGTTTTCGCAGATGGTATCGGAGGTGTTTCCATAGGTTGGAAGGATGAATCCGATACACCAGATAAACTCATAAACGGCGACAAGGTGGTTATCACTGATGTCGTACAGTCACCAATCACCCAACATACCGTAATCGGCATCTATACACCTATTTTTGACGGACAAAAGAAACTTATAGGTGTTTTTGGGGCGGTTATAGAATTTAGCAAATTAACGGAATTGATTACAAAAAAGGATGACGGAATACAATATACTCATGGTATTTATGATAGTGAAGGAATATCAATTGCGAACAGCAACAAGGATTTTGTTATAAACTTGGACCTCACAAAGGAAAATGAAAGTACCAAGAAAATATTCGAACTAATGAATCAGGGGAAATCCGGATATGGTTTTTATACCTTGAAGGGTATTGAGAAGGTTGTTGCATTTGCACCATATAAGGAAAAAAACTTGTATGTATTTACGGAATACAGCATAAGCGATTATATGAAACCTGTTAACAATATGAAACGTACAATGCTGTTGATAGGTTTGGTATGTGTATTGATAGCGGCAGTTGGTTCCTACCTATTCAGCCGCTCAATTGCAAATCCACTGAAGCATTTGTCCGCGGTTTCGAAGGCTATTGCTGCTGGAGACCTGACGCAGAATGTACTCATACCTAGGGCGCAGGATGAAATAGGACAGCTTGGCAGTAATTTTGACATTATGCTAAAGAACTTGAAGTCCTTAATAGCAAGGGTGAAAAATTTGGGTGGAGATGTAGTCGCAGCCTCTGAGGAAGCGGAGGTATCTGCCGCGAAAATCCGCAATACTGCCGAAAATATAACGGCAGCAGTCAATGACCTTGCAAAGGGGGCAGCAGAACAGGCGGTTTCTACTGATGCAGGAAATGCGAAAATAGCGGATATTGTTGATGGGTTAAACAATATCAACTGCGAAATGGAGAAGTCCGAAGGACTTGCCGAAAAGGCAAAGGGAGCTGTTGAGAACGGACGGAAATCGGTGGAATACCAAAATGCCAAGGTAACTGAAAATAACAGGGTGGTTGCCGGTGTAGCTGGTGCTATCAGTGCATTATCGGAAAAATCTTCGGAGATCGGGAAGATCCTTGAAGCAATCAAAAGTATTTCGGATCAGACTAATCTTCTGGCGCTTAATGCGGCTATTGAAGCAGCACGGGCCGGAGAACAGGGAAAAGGCTTTGCTGTTGTAGCGGATGAAATAAGGAAGCTTGCTGAGCAATCAGGTGTGTCCGTAAAACAAATTAATACTATCATTAATGAAGTCCAATCGGAAGTAACCCATGCTGTTGTGGAAATGGGAAAAACCCAGGTTGTTGTTGACGAGCAGGAAAAGGCATTAGCGGATACGGTGGCGGCATTTGAAAACATTTCGGAAGTCGTAGTGGAAATCAGCAGAAATATCCAGAAGGTAGCTAGAGTATCCCAATCATTAAGCAATCAGGCAGAGCAAGCCGGAAATACTATTAAGGAAATAGCAGGGGTATCCCAGGAAGCTGCTTCAGGAGCGGAAGAAGTGGCAGCCTCTACAGAGGAACAAACATCGGTCATCCACGAAATAGCAAAATCCGCTGAGCATTTGTCGAAACTTGCTAATGAGCTACAAGAAAGTATTCATCAGTTTTCAATATAGTTATTTTTGAAAAGCGTTATAGG
>CAYYEC010000290.1:0-5492 GCA_964470745.1 uncultured Eubacteriales bacterium
CCAGTAATCATGTTTTTAACATAGTCAGCATGTCCTGGGCAGTCAACGTGTGCATAGTGTCTGTTATCAGTTTCATATTCAACATGAGCTGTTGAAATTGTGATTCCTCTTTCTCTTTCTTCCGGAGCTGCATCTATTTGGTCATATGCTTTATATGCCGCTTTTCCTGAAAAACCTAATACTTTTGTAATTGCTGCAGTTAAAGAAGTCTTACCATGGTCAACGTGACCAATTGTTCCAACATTTACGTGGGGTTTATTTCTTTCAAATTTAGCTTTTGCCATTGTTAAATCTCCTCCTCAATCAGTATTAACTGATATTATTTTATACTTTTATTTACTTAATTGCAATAATATTTAAATTAATCTTCTTTAGATTTTTTTGCACCAATAATTGATTCCTGAACACTTTTAGGAACTTCTTCATAGTGGTCAAATTGCATTGAATATACCGCCCTACCTTGAGTTCTTGAACGCAGTTCTGTAGCATATCCAAACATTTCTGAAAGTGGAACCATTGCTCTGATAACTTGAGCTCCAGACCTTGCTTCCATACCTTCAACTCTACCTCTTCTTGAATTCAAGTCACCCATTACATCTCCCATATAATCTTCTGGGGTAGTAACGTCAACTCTCATCATAGGCTCCAAAAGAACAGGGTCGGCTTTTCTACACCCCTCTTTAAATGCCATAGAACCAGCAACTTTAAATGCCATTTCAGATGAGTCGACATCATGGTATGAACCATCTACTAATGTAACTTTAATGTCTAGTACTTCATAACCTGCAAGTACACCGTTGTTCATAGCATCCTGTATACCTTGGTCAATTGGTCCAATATATTCTTTAGGAACTACACCACCAACAATCTTATTAACAAATTCGTAACCAGTTCCAGGTGCCTGCGGTTCAAGCTCAATCCAACAGTGACCATATTGTCCTCTACCACCAGACTGTCTAACAAATTTACCTTCAGCTTTAACAGCTTTACGAATTGTTTCTTTATAAGCAACTTGTGGCTTACCAACATTAGCTTCAACTTTAAATTCTCTCATCATACGATCAACAATAATATCAAGGTGTAATTCACCCATACCAGCTATAATCGTTTGACCAGTTTCCTTATCAGTATAAGTTCTAAATGTAGGATCCTCTTCTGCTAATTTTTGTAGAGCAATACCCATCTTTTCCTGTCCGGCTTTTGTCTTAGGTTCAACAGCTACATGTATAACTGGTTCCGGAAACTCCATAGATTCAAGGATAACCGGATTATTTTCATCACATAAAGTATCTCCGGTTGTAGTCATTTTTAATCCAATAGCTGCAGCAATATCTCCTGAATATACGATGTCAATGTCTTCTCTACTATTAGAATGCATCTGTAGAATTCTACCAACACGTTCTCTTTTCCCTTTTGTAGCGTTTAAAACATATGAACCAGAATTCAAAGTACCTGAATAAACTCTAAAGAAACAAAGCTTACCAACAAACGGGTCTGTCATAATTTTAAATGCTAAAGCTGAGAAAGGACCATTATCATCAGCAGGTCTTTCAACTTCTTCATCAGTATCAGGTTTTAATCCCTTAATCGCCTCTACATCTAATGGTGATGGCATATAAGCTAAAACCGCATCAAGTAATTTTTGAACACCTTTATTTTTATATGCTGACCCACAGGTAACAGGAATCATATCAACCTTTATAGTCGCTTTTCTTATTCCTTCTATGATTTCCTCTTCAGTTATTTCTTCACCTTCGAGGTACTTCATCATAGTATCTTCATCTTGTTCAGCAACTGCTTCAACCAAAATGTTACGGTATTCTTCAACAAGGTCTTTCATATCATCAGGAACTGGTCTCTCTTCAATTTCTTTTCCAAGGTCATCCATGTAGTAGAATGCCTTTAAAGTAACCAAGTCTATAATTCCTTGGAAGTTATCTTCCTTACCAATAGGTAATTGAATTGGAACAGCATTTGCCTGTAATCTTTCTTTCATCATTTTTATACAATTGAAGAAATCTGCACCCATAATATCCATTTTGTTTACAAATGCCATTCTAGGTACTTTATATTTATCTGCTTGTCTCCAAACAGTTTCGGATTGCGGTTCAACCCCACCTTTGGCACAGAAAAGTGTAACAGAACCATCTAATACACGAAGAGACCTTTCAACTTCAACTGTAAAGTCAACGTGTCCTGGTGTATCTATAATGTTAATTCTATTGCCCTTCCATTCCGCTGTTGTTGCAGCAGATGTGATTGTAATACCTCTCTCCTGTTCCTGTTCCATCCAGTCCATTGTAGCAGCACCATCATGTACTTCTCCAATTTTATGAAGCCTACCGGTATAGAAAAGTATTCTTTCTGTAGTAGTAGTCTTACCAGCATCTATATGAGCCATAATTCCAATGTTTCTAGTATTTTCTAAGCTAAATTGTCTGGGCATCTTTACCCTCCCTCCAGGCGTATTCAGAATGAAAAATTTAGAATGAAGAATGGAGAATTACTAAATGTAAATATATAAAATAATACTCCAAAATATAATTCTCAATTCTTATCTCTTAATTCTTAATTCAATGTTACCATCTATAATGTGCAAAAGCCTTGTTAGCTTCAGCCATTTTATGAGTATCTTCTTTCTTCTTAACTGATGCTCCACTACCATTTACAGCATCAAGTATTTCAGCAGCCAGTCTTTCTTTCATTGTTCTTTCGCCTCTGTCACGAGTATATTTAACTAACCATCTTAACCCTAATGCTTGCCTTCTTTCAGCTCTAACTTCTATAGGCACTTGGTATGTTGCACCACCAACTCTTCTTGCTTTTACTTCAAGAACTGGCATAATATTATTTAAAGCTTGTTCAAAAACCTCTAAAGGGTCTTTTCCAGACTTTTCTTTTATAATATCAAATGCATCATAGCATATTTTTTGAGCAGTTCCCTTTTTACCATCCAACATTAAGTTATTTACAAGCTTAGTTACAACTTTATCGTTATATAATGGATCCGGTAAAACGTCTCTTTTTGGCACATGTCCTCTTCTTGGCACCTTGCTTCCCTCCTTTTCATGATAACAAGAGAGTCTTAAAATTTGATCTCTCCTTTAAGTATCATCGGTACTCGTTCGAATCATCACGAACGTCAGCGCTGTGTACTTGCAATATATTTCTATTTATATAAAAACAACGTACTTCGCACTTTTTTCATCTTACATTGTGTCTTAGCACGCCGTAGACGTTAACTTATTATTTTTTTGCTGCACCTGCTTTAGGTCTCTTTGCACCATACTTTGAACGACTCTGCAATCTTTTGTTTACTCCTGCAGTATCAAGAGTTCCTCTAATAATATGATATCTGACACCAGGTAAGTCTTTAACCCTACCGCCTCTTATTAGAACAACACTATGTTCTTGTAAGTTGTGACCAATTCCAGGAATATAAGCAGTTACTTCTATACCGTTTGTTAAACGTACTCTTGCAACCTTTCTCAATGCAGAGTTAGGTTTTTTAGGAGTAGATGTCTTAACAACAGTACAAACACCTCTTTTTTGTGGACTACTCATATCTATTGTTCTCTTTTTTAATGAATTTAATCCAAATTGTAATGCAGGTGCTGTTGATTTTTTTTCACTAACCTGTCTTCCTTTTTTCACCAACTGATTGAACGTCGGCATTCCTACACCTCCTTCCGCCTTTTTACGGCAATTAAATAGGCTGTGGGAAATACTATAGAAAATATATTTCCAAAACCATTATTATTATATACTATATTTTTTGCAATAAACATCTTACATTTTTTATTTAAATATTGCAAAATAATATATCTCAATTTATATACTGCATATTTTTCCTATTCTTACTTAATCAAGTATAGATGCAACTGCAGCTCCGACATCGATACCACAAAACTTACCAAGCTGCTTCATTGTATCAACATATTCAATATTTGTAGCATGCTCTTTACAAAGAGATTCAATCTTAACTAGAATTTTCTCATCAGCATCTTTCGCTATAAAAACAGTTTTCGCTATTTTACTCTCCACAGCTTTGCAAGTCTGTTTTAAGCCAACAGTTTTATTCCTGCTTTTTAAATTTTCTAACACCTGTAACCTCCTGTATATGCAAGTGACCTGTAATGTACATTGTCAAGGAATACAGACCACAATTTAAGGAAGTAGATTTGCAACCTTTTGAAAAAGCCCTCAAATGGAAGGGTCACAAACTACTAGTATTCACATACTGTGATATTTTATCATTACACAACTTATTTTGTCAAGATGAAAAAAATTAATTGGGTACAAAATATCTAATATTAGATATTTTGCACCCAATTATATATAACTCACAAAAGATTTTGCATTTTATTTTTGTGCGCTTATATTACCTTAAGCTCTTATCGCAAAAATCCAATTATTCATATGTCATTTCATTTTTGCGATTTATATAACAAAAAAACTAAAACTTATATCTTACTCTTGAACACTACTTATAGTTATATCCTTGTATCTACTCATACCAGTACCTGCTGGAATAAGTTTACCAATAATTACATTTTCTTTCAATCCTACTAATGGATCTATCTTTCCTTTAATAGCTGCTTCTGTAAGAACTCTTGTAGTTTCCTGGAATGAAGCTGCAGATAAGAATGAATCGGTTGCTAATGATGCTTTTGTTATACCTAGCAATGTTCTCTTACCCATAGATGGAGTTAATCCATTTTCTATCATCTTGTTATTTTCTCTTTCATATTCAAAAATATCAACTAAACTACCAGGAAGTAAATCTGTGTCTCCAGCCTCTTCAATCTTAATTCTCTTAAGCATCTGTCTAACAATAACCTCAATATGCTTATCGTTAATATCAACCCCTTGCATTCTATACACTCTTTGAACTTCCTGAATCAAGTACTCCTGTACTCCTCTTTCACCCTTAATTTTTAAGATATCATGTGGATTAACTGAACCTTCTGTTATCTCATCACCGGCTTCAATAACATCCCCATCCATAACCTTTATTCTTGAACCATAAGGAATTAAGTAAGTTTTTGTTTCTGAATCTTCTGAAGTAACAACAATTTCCCTTTTCTTCTTTGATTCATTTATAGTAACTTTTCCAGCTATTTCAGAAATAATTGCAAGTCCTTTTGGCTTTCTCGCTTCAAACAATTCTTCTACACGAGGTAAACCCTGTGTAATATCATCACCGGCAACACCACCTGTATGGAATGTTCTCATAGTAAGCTGAGTACCAGGCTCACCAATTGATTGAGCTGCAATAATTCCTACCGCTTCACCTGCATTACAATCTTCACCTGATGCCAAGTTTGCACCATAACACTTTGCACAAACTCCAAATTGAGAATGACATGTAATAACAGACCTTATCTTAACTTTTTTAATTCCAGCTTTTACGATGTTTTCAGCATCTTCTTCATCAATCATCTTATCCAAATTAACAAGCACTTCACCTGTTTCAGGATGAAGTACAGGCT
>CAYYEC010000291.1:0-5465 GCA_964470745.1 uncultured Eubacteriales bacterium
GGAGAGTTTTTAAAGAATCAAGGCAGACATATGGTGCTAGAAGAATCAAAACCCTGCTTAGCAGGGAGAATATAATAACATATATTGCCACGACCAAGGATGGCTTTATCTTGCTGTTGTAGAGGATTTATTCGATAATTGGACTAATAAAAACGGACTATGGATGGAAAAGGATAAAAGCATATCTCTTTTGTATTAAGATTGAACTTAATAAGACTAATTTATAAATTAACATCTTGTTAATTTGACATAATAACTATATAATAATATAAAATATATACAATTTATAATTTTTAACTTAATAAGAGGTGTTATCTAATGATAAATTTTAAAAAAATATTTCAAGTCTTTTTAGTAATTTCAATTATTTTATTTTTTACAAACGCTGTTTTTGCTGAATCAAATAATGAAGCATTGCTTGAGAAAGAAGCAGAAAGTAAAATAAATGTGTCACTAGATACAAAAAATATTGTTTTTAAAAATGCCATACCAGTTATTATAAATGGAAGAACACTTGTTCCTCTAAGAGATATATTTGAATCAATGGACTGTAAAGTAAGCTGGGAGGGTGAAACAAGAACTGTTACAGCTGTGAAAGATGAAAATGTAATAGTTTTATCAATAGATAATAAGCTTGCGAAAATTAATGATGATATTATTGAATTGGATGTTGCTCCTACAATAATAAACTCTTCGACTATGGTTCCGGTTAGATTTATAGCTGAAAGTTTAGGAGCAAAAGTTGACTGGGATGCTTCTTCAAAAACCGTTATTATCACATCTAATCCAACAGATGAAAAAAATAATGAAGTAGTTGTTTTTAATGATATAAATCTTGAAACTGTTGTTAGAGATAAAATAAACAAGCCCACAGGTGACATACTAAGAAATGATTTACATAGTATTGAGTATTTGGATGCAAGTGGAGAAGAAATTATAAGCATTGAAGGTATACAGTATCTAAGCAATATAAACACACTAATTTTGTCAGAAAATAACATTACTGATATTAGTCCATTAGCAAGCTTAAAAAGTCTAAAAGTTTTAAGTTTAAATAATAACCTTATAAAGGATATTGAGCCTGTTAGCAGCTTGGAAAACTTAAATGAGCTTTATGTTTCAAATAATCAAATAATTGATATTAATTCTTTAGCCAACTTGAAAAATCTAACTACCTTGAATATTTATTACAATGCTATTATTGATATATCTTCCTTAACAATGCTTAATAATTTAGCAGATTTATATCTTGAAAATTTAAATATAAAATCTGATATCAATAGTGCTTTATTTTTAAAATATGAGAATTTAAATAAAATAGTTGATGATATTATAAAAGATAACATTACGTCTGAAATGTCAGATATTGAGAAAGAAATGATTCTTCATGATTATATAGTAAATAACACTGACTATGATTTGGAGAATTATAACAGCAATTCTATTCCTAAGGTATCACATACACATTTAGGTGTATTTTTGAATCACAAGGCCGTATGTGACGGGTATGCAAGAGCAATGTATATTTTATTAAATAAGGCTGGAATAGAAACAAATATTATAGTTGGTGAATCAGTAGGACTATCTGGATGGGAAAATCACGCATGGAACATTGTTAAGATTGATAATAAATATTATCATTTAGATGTTACATGGGATGATCCAGTTGTTGAGGATGATTTTAAAATATTAAGCCACAGATATTTTAATTTATCTGATGCTCAATTTCTGTCAGACCATAAGTGGGAAATTAGTCTTTATCCTAATTGTAATACTGACAAATTGAATTTTACAACAAAGTCAAAATACAAAGATTTAATAGAAGATGGTTGGATTTATTCAAATGTTAATGGTGAGTTATACAAAATAAGCATTAATGGTGATGAAAGAATCAAACTGTCTGAAGAAGATGCTACTTATATTACCTTAAATAATGACTGGTTATACTATGTAAGTTATGATACAGACCTTTGTAAGATTAAAACTGATGGAACTAATAGAAGTATCGTAAAAAGTGATAGTAAGGCAATGGATTTAGCAATTCACAATAATTGGTTGTATTATCTAGATAGAGAAAAATATAAAATTCATAGATTAAATCTTGAAGATGGTGCAGTAATGTCTGTTGGAACGGAAGCTGTTTCCACATGGTTTAAGATAGATGAAGGCTGGATTTATTATAAGGGATACAATTGGACGGATGATGCTAAAATATATAAAATTAGTGCACTTGGCAGTAAAAAATCGGCTCTGTCAAATGATAAACCCTCTGGATTTCAAAGTGAGGGAAGATCAGTACGGTTTAGCTTATATGAAGACATATGTATTTTAGATGGGTGGATTTATTATATTAATGATTATAATAATAAGTACTTATACAAAATAAAATTAGATGGAACTGAAAGAACTAAAATTAATGATGAGCCTACTTTTGATTTCGAAATTGTAGATGGCTACATTTATTTTCTAGATGAAGATTTTAGATATTATAGAATAAATTCAGACGGCAGTAACAAAATTAAATTTACATCTAAAGACGAGTAGTATATATACTTTTTAGTTATGAAGTAGTATTAGTATCTTAATATAAATACTAATACAATTTTTTTAAAAACAGAGCCCATAACGATCTTAACTCCGGCTAAAAATTTGAGTAAAATATGTTATTTCGTCAGATATAACTTGTTATAGTAACATAGATATTCTTTGAAATAGCGATTTTATATGCAAATTATACTTGAGAGAATGTATAACCACACATTCCATTCTCTCAAAATCGCTTATAACAAGTTATTTTGACAGATGTAATGTTAGATTATATGTTCTCTTTTTGTATTACAAATCATTACATACCCATATCCAATCTTTCGATTGAATATAAGCATTACACAACCTGTATTAGCCTTTGCTCGACTACTAACAATCCCTTGGAAGCCTGTGAAAATCTTTCGACTTTCAGTAAGATTAAAAACTTGAATCATTTGACATACAATTAATAATAATTTACAGCTAATCACTTATAAATTCAGAGTAAAAGTATTTGTAACAAATACTTTTACTCCAGAAAAAATTAATTAGAAAGGCAAATTATATACTAAAATATATCATCATTAAATTTTTAATCTATTTACTTTTTAACAAACCTCTAGTGAGTGGTAGACCGCAAGCGAACTCATAAAGATATTTTAGCTAAGCTATCATCTTTATAGCACATATAGCAATAAAGCACTGCACCTGCGGAACCATTAATAATCTTAACTCGAATCCTATATATCTTTTTCGACCCTAATAATAATCCATTTGAACCATTATAAAGCCTTATAAAACACATAAAATTCTTCTCTCCGACAAATACTAAGCCTTATAAATAATTATTCAAACCTAGCATTCATCTTTGACCGAATATTATAAAGCTTAAAAATAAATAAACCCTATAATACTCTTGGTTCGACCGTTATGAACCCTGTTACATAGTATATTGTATCCGTTATTAAAATTTATATTACATGAAAATATTGTATTTTGAAAAAAAGAAGAATTAATATTTTAACCAGCCCTTAACAATAGATAATAATTATGATAGAATACTAAAATGTTAATAATAATATATAGGAGCAATTATGCAGATTGATAAAGCAAGAGAACTGGCATTAAAGATTATTTATGAGATTAATGAGAATGGTGCATATTCAAATATAGCTATAAATAAATACCTGGAGCAAAGTGAACTAAAAAAAATAGATAGAAGCTTTATTACAGAACTTGTTTATGGAACTGTAAAGTGGAAAATGTCTATTGATTGGATTATACATCAGTTTTCAAATATAAAATTTAATAAGATTTCTCCATGGATTTTAAATATAATGAGACTTGGTGTTTATCAAATAGCATATATGAACAAAATACCAATATCTGCTGCATGTAATGAGTCTGTAAATTTATCAAAAAAGTACGGACATAAATCAACGAGTGGATTTGTAAATGGAGTTTTAAGAAATATTGGACGTAATATTAATAATATTAAATATCCAAATAAGAAAGAATCCTTAACAAAATATTTATCAGTAAAATATTCTCATCCAGAATATATGGTAAGTGAATGGGTTAAAAGATTTGGAGAAGAATTTACTGAAAACTTATTAATTAAAAACAATGAAATACCTAAATTTTCTATAAGGACTAATACATTGAAGATTACTATTCAAAAGTTGATAGAGGAATTGAAAGAAGCAGGAATTGAATCCGATAAGGGAAAATATATAGATGAAGCAATAATTTTAAAAAATCCATCATCTATATCAAAGCTTGAATCCTTTAAAAAGGGGCATTTTCAGGTACAAGATGAAAGTTCAATGCTAGTGGGAAAAGTTCTGAACCCTAAATCAGGTCAATTTGTTGTTGATGTTTGTAGTGCTCCTGGAGGGAAAAGTACTCATATAGCTCAAATAATGAATAATAAAGGTACTGTGATTTCTAGAGATTTTTTTGAGCATAAAATACAAATGATTGATGATTCAGCCAAAAGGCTTGGGATAAATATTATAAAGGCTGAGAAATTTGATGCTACAATACTTGATGAAAGTTTGATTGGAAAAGCAGACAAGGTTTTAGTTGATGCTCCATGTACTGGACTAGGTATTATAAGAAGAAAACCAGATATTAAATGGTCAAGGGATATAAAGGATAAGAAAGCAATTGTTTCTTTACAAAAGGAAATGTTACGCATAGCTTCAAAATATGTAAACAAAACTGGAGAAATTGTATACAGTACTTGCACGATTGAACCAGAAGAAAATGAAGAGGTAGTTAAAAAATTTATTAATTCAAATCCAGAATTTGAATTTGTTGATATAACACAATATTTACCTCATGGAATGGTTAAGGAAACATCAAAGTATGGGTATATTCAGTTATATCCTAATATTGATGATATAGATGGATTTTTTGTTTCAAAGATGAGACGACGATAGGGGATGAAATATTAATGAGTGAAAAAATTAATCTACTTGATTTACGTATTGAAGACATAGAAAAGCTTATTCAAGGTATTGGACAGCAAAAATTTAGAGCTAAACAAATTTTTAAATGGGTAAGTTCTGGTATAAAAGATATTGATGATATGTCAGACTTATCTAGAACTCTTAGAGAAGAATTAAAAGATATAGCATATATTAGTAGTTTGGAAATAGTAAATAAACTTGAATCTAAAGTAGATGGAACTATAAAATATTTGTTTAGATTATATGATGGAAATGTTATTGAAAGTGTTTTGATGGAATATAAGCATGGTAAAACAGCTTGTATTACAACACAAGTAGGATGCAAGATGGGCTGTAAATTTTGTGCTTCAACTGGAATTGGATTTGACCGCAATTTAACATCAGGCGAAATTTTGGATCAAATAATCACAATACAAAAGGATATTGGAGAAAACATAGGAAATATTGTATTGATGGGTATAGGAG
>CAYYEC010000292.1:0-5426 GCA_964470745.1 uncultured Eubacteriales bacterium
GCTATACTGTACGTAAATGGCATAAGAACTATTGTCAAAAATGCCGGCAGTGCTTCATCTATTTCACCAAAATCTACATTTTTAATCTGAGCAATCATTAAAACACCAACAATTATTAGTGCAGGTGCAGTAGCAGCCATAGGAACAATACCTACAATTGGGGCAAAGAATAAAGCTACTAAAAACATAATTCCTGTAACAACTGAGGTAAGACCTGTTTTACCTCCTGCCTGAATACCTGCACCGCTTTCTATATATGTAGTTACAGTTGAAGTACCAAGACAAGCCCCTGCGGTAGTTGCTACAGCATCAGCCATTAAAGCCTTTTCCATATTGGGAAGTCTTCCATCCTTACCAACTAATCCTGCTTTTTGTCCTGTACCAATTAATGTACCGATTGTATCAAACATATCAACAAGACTAAATGCTATTATCACTGTTATAGCAGTAAACACTACTGCCCAAAAACTTTTATCTGTTCCTAATCCCAGTAATCCGCCGAAGTCCATTGCAAAAAACGTATCTTTTGGAAATGCCGGTAAACTAACTAAATCACCCAAACCTCTAATAGATAATTTTGTAACTCCAAAAGGAATTCCAACAATTGTTGTGGCAATAATACCTATTAAGATTGAACCTCTCACTCTTAACATCATCAAAACAGCAATTATTACAACACCAATTAATGCTACAGCAGCATTTTTCACTGCATCTCCATATAATAAATGCGTTGCTTCATCATATTCTACAATACTGTTAAATTTTGAAAAATCTATTAATTGAACAAGAGTAGCTGGATTTCTTACAATAATGTTCGCATCAACCATACCTATTAATGTGATAAATAGTCCAATACCCGCTGAAATAGCAAATTTAATATTTTCAGGAATAGCTTTTACTATGGCCTCTCTAAGTCCTATTAAAGTTATTAAAATAAATAAAATTCCTGAAATAAATACAGCTGCAAGTCCCTGATTGAATGTATACCCCATCCCAAGTACAATGGTATATGCAAAAAATGCATTGAGTCCCATGCCGGGAGCCTGTGCAAAAGGCAAATTTGCGTAAAGCGCCATTACGAGTGTACCGATTGCGGCTGCTACACAAGTAGCAAAAAATACATTCCCCGAAAGGGCTGCTGCATAATCCGGTTTACCCATAATTACAAATGGTGCGCTTAAAATACTTGGGTTAACAAAAATTATGTAAGCCATCGTAACAAAAGTCGTCAATCCTGCGATGACCTCAGTTTTTACATTAGTACCTTTTTCCGTAAGTTTAAAAAACTTGTCCAAAATTAACACCCTCCTACATTATAAAATTACTGATAAATACCACAATAATATTATCAGATGAATAAACTTTTATCAATCTGAATTTTAAATATATTGATGCAAAAATAGAGGTTCTTGACAAATTGTCAAGAACCTCTATTTTTGTATTTATTATCTCACTCTTATCTACTTAGATAATTATAAACTATCATAGCAGCTTCCGCTCTTGTGATTTTGTCTTTTGGTCTAAAGCTTCCACTTGAACCCTGAATCACATTCAATCCTTGAGCAATTGCAACATATCCAATTAATTCTGGATTTATTTCATTCTCATCTGAAAATTCAGTTTTATAAATCCCTTTTATAGATGCAACTTCGTCATATTTTAAAGCTCTAATAAAATATTTTACTGCTTCTTCCCTTGTAAACTCAGTATCAGGTGCTTTTTCACTTTCTTTAATTATGCCGCTATCACCTAATGTTGTGTAAAAACTCTTTATCTCGTCTGCACTACTTTTCATTGTTATAATAGGTCCGTAGTAATTAGGAGATATTTGAGAAATAAGAGTTAAAAAATCCAATTGATTAATATATTGATCCGGATTAAATTTCTCCCCCTCAAGTTTTATTCCATACTCCGCTAATGCTTCTATTGCTTTTTGGGCATAATGTCCTTCAATATCAGTGTAACCAGAAGTATTTTGCTCTTTATATTCCTTACCAGAATGATCTAATAATACTCCAGTATTTGCATCAATATCATAATAGTTTTTATCACTTTTTAAAGCATATACCAATTTGACTTGAGGATCTTGCGACTGGATTCCAGTCTCTTCATCTACAGAATAGAAAAGTACATATTTTAATTCCATTCCAACTTTTTCAAACAGCTTATTAACTGCTTCATCATAAGATATCACATTATCAATAGAAGGGAACTCTTCCTCATTCCATTGAATACTATAGCTGATTATTTTTTGATCCATAAAGTCATATCCTACATTTATTCCGTTTGATGGATATGTTATACCGTTTACTTTTCTGTCATATCTAAAGCTTTGATCTCTGCTTGATTCATCACTTCTTATCTTAGTGTAGCTTATATCATCAGTATCATCATAAACTGTTTCTTCAAATTTATCGCCTATAAATTCTTTTAAGAACTTTTCAACTTCCACTCTTGCTGCATCTCTATCAGACTTAACTTCTTTCTTCTCATATGGAGTATAAATATAGAAGCTGTTGATTTCTCCAGTTATAGCGTCTATTCCAACACTTATACTTGAAGTTTCTTTACCCACTTCTTTTTCATTTGCAAATTCCAAAGACCATGAATATTTGGAACCATTATATGAATAAGTATTTAAATAAGAATAATTCAAAGTATACTCATCTGTAAGTCCTATTATTTTAATCTCTCTGGCTTTTAACTCTGCTTGTTCCTGGGTTAATAAATTAGAATTTTCGTCGATAGCCTTTTGCTCTTCCGGGGATATATTTACATCATAAAAAGTATTACCGCCTCTCTCCATCTTTGCGGTACTATACATCATCTTTGGATAATAATATCCTTGAATTTTTATCATTTCTCCTGTTAAAGCATCAATAGCAAAGGCATTGTTATCATATTTAGGTCTGAATATACTTTCAATTGAATAGTTTTTATCTTTATAATATTTATTATATATAAGACTTAATCCCATGTTTTCTTTGTATTTTTCTTTTACCGTTTCTAAATTAATAGCATTTTTAGAATCTGTAAAATCAACATCATCAGTCCAATACATGTTAAAATACTGTATATTACCTGTATCTTTGTCAACATTTACTGTAAGATTGTTATTGTAGAAAGGAATGCCATTAACTATCCTTATAAAATTTATGTAATAGTTTCTATTATATAATGAACTTTCACTATTGTTATCTCTATATTGTATTTCATCTGCAATATCAGGATTAACCTTTAAAATAAATTCTTTGGCTAATTTTACTGCATCTTTTTCACTAATCTTAGGAAGACTCTTTTGACCATCATAAGGAGTATATTTTTCTGAACTATAACTTATTATTCTTCCTTTAGCATCAACACCTACATATATATTTGCATCATCTTGATTTTTTGCTTTCCAATTTAAATTCCAGCTAGTCTTGCCTTTATAGCTATTCATATCGTAGGTAAAATCATAATTATCACCTATTTCAAACTTTTCTTTTACCGCTAAAATTGCTTTTTCCAGTTCAGAGCCTTTTTTAACCTCAGTTGATATCTCTTTAGAGGATACTACTTCAGATACATCCTCTACCATTTGTGTAGAATATACTTCTGCTTTTGGAGCTGCTACTGTTTCAGCTGAGGAAGTTAGTGGAACCATAGTTAGTAAAATTGTTGTTAGTAAAATAATACCTTTGTTTTTCATTACAAAACACCCCTCTATTTAATTAATTGTTTTCTCTCTTATATTTTATAGACTGACTATGTTAGATATAAGTTCCACTTTTTAAAAAAAATTTAAAAAGACTGTAATAGGGGACTATATAGGCTTGTCTTCTGATATATTCCTATATTTTATAAAATTTTTACCCAAACCTTTATATACTAAGACACAGATAAGAGTTATTACTCCTACTATTACAATGGTCCCTCCGGGCTTAAAATCCGCATAATATGAGATAAATAGCCCTGCTACAGTAAAAAACACTCCAAAAACAATAGAGTAAATTACCGTTTGCTTATAGCTATTAGCTATCTGCATAGCTGAAGCAACAGGAAGTACCATAAGAGATGAAATAACCAGAGTACCAACAGTTCTTGCAGAAATAGAAATAGTTACTGCTGTAAGTAAAGTAAATATAAAATTTATAGCTCCTATAGGGATTCCTGCAAGCCTTGCTGACTCTTCATCAAAGGTGATGTAAAATAGTTCCTTATATAATAAAATAACTGATGTAAGTACAACTATACTTAGAACTATTACCGTAGTAAGCTCAAAATTACTTATTGCTACAATACTTCCGAAAAGAAAGCTGTTAAAATTTGCACTGTTTTTTACAAAACCTGAAAAAATCCCTGCAAGACCTATTCCAGTTGACATTATCACAGCTATTGCTATTTCAGCGTATTTCGGAAAAGACTTCCTTATTTTCTCTATACCAAATGCAGAAACAATGGAAAAAGTTATAGCCCCAAGTATGGGGTTTATTCCAAATGCAAGTCCAGCGGCAACACCTGCAAGAGAGGTATGAGAAAGCGAATCCCCAATCATAGAAAGTCGCTTTAACACTACAATCACTCCTATGCACGGAGTAATTATTGCAATGAGAATTCCTACAATAAAAGCTTTTATCATAAAATCATATTGAAATATCTCTAGCATTGTCTACCTTCCTTCTTACAACAGTTTTTACATTCATGCATATGAAGATTAACACCATATCCATAAACTTCCGATACAAATTCCCTTGTCAGCTTCTCTCTAGGGTCATGGGCAATTAAGCCATTTTCACCCAGGCATACCAATCTATTTGCATGTATAGTTATAGCTCCTATATCATGTGTGACCATAACAACGGTAATCCCCAGTTCCCTATTCAGGCGGGCAAGTAAACAATATACTGCTTCCTCTGACTTTGCATCTATACCAACTGTAGGCTCATCTAAAAACATTATTTCCGGCTCACTTACAAGCACCCTCGCAATAAATACTCTTTGCTGCTGACCTCCGGATAAATTTCCGATAAGTCTTTTACCGTAATCTTGCATTCCTACTTTCTCTAATGCATCATATATTTGTTCCTTATGATTTTTATTAGGCATTTTAAAAAGTCCAATCTTAGGAAATAGGTTTGCACCTACTACTTCCTCTACGGTAGCAGGAAAGCTGCCATTAAAAGAATTTGCTTTCTGTGATACATATCCAATTTTATCCCATTTTTTCATATTGTTTATGTTTTCACCCAATATTTTTATTTCACCAGCAGAAGGTGCCAGCATTTTAAGTATAAGCTTTATAAGTGAGCTTTTACCAGAACCATTAGAACCAATGATTCCTAGAAAATCCCCTTTATTTACTGAGAAACTGGCATTACTTAATATGGGCTTTTCTCCATATCCAAAAGATAAGTTTTTGATTTCTATAACTTTTTCCATTATAC
>CAYYEC010000293.1:0-5424 GCA_964470745.1 uncultured Eubacteriales bacterium
GTATAGTTGAACCTTTGACAATTGAAATTGTTTCAAATTCCTTTCCTGAAATAAAATCAGTATTTACTAAGATCATCTTTATCTTCCTCCCTTATTTCTTGTACTCTTTCTATTAAAACTTTAACTAAGCCACCTACTAAAAGTAATTCTCCTCCTCCAACCAAAACCTTCATTGCGATTGGGACTTCTTGTGTTAAAACAGGCACAGCTATAAATAAGCTATACAATAGAACAATTATTACAATAATAATAGGAATAATTATTTTACTCATAAAAACACCTCATGCTACTAATCCTACTTATTTTACTATTACCTTTAATCTTTTATTTATGAATTTAACATTGATAGGCAAATCCATACCTTTTTCTCCATCAATACTTAGATGAATATTCTTATCACTTTCTAAATAACAACTCCTTGTGCTTAGCTTTGTTACATGCTTGTCATTTGAAAAATCATTGCTTAACACTTTAAAAAACAGATTCGCTAGATCTATATGTGTACAATCTTTAATTAATAAAATATCCATTAATCCATCTGTCACATCAGCCTCTTCAATAAGATTTGAAAAGCCCGCAGCATCTTTTCCATTTAATATTAGAAAAATAAATACCTTTTCCTCAATCTCTGTTTCATCAGTCTTAATTTTAATTTTAAATGAGTCTATATTGCTAACCTCACTTAAAGCCTTAAGATAATAAGCAAAAGGACCAAAATTCTTCTTGAGCTCTGTATGTGTATTAAAAGAGATATCGACGAATAATCCTCCGGCGCAGGTTCCAACAAAGTACTGTGTATCATTGATTAACCCGACATCAACAGCAATGATTCTTCCAGCTAATATAATATCTAAAGCTTTCTCCAAATCATTTGGAATTTTAACACTCCTGGCAAAATCGTTACATGTACCTGATGGAATGATTGCCAGTGGAACGCTAATATCATTTTTAAGCATTATATTAACCATATGGTTTACGCTTCCATCTCCTCCAGAGATAATTATAAAATCATATTTATTTTCTTTTATTACCTCAACCAACTTCTGATTTTTATTAGGCACAACTCTGTATGGCTGAACCAAAATATTTTTTTCCTGAAATCTTCCTATTATATAATCTATTTTATTAGGTATCCTTTGATCACCTGATTTTGCATTATAAACCAAAATTGATTTAAGCATAAAATCCTACCTCATTATCCTTTTTTTAACATGATTATAACATATGCAGTCTGGGACTGCAAGGCGAGAGGTGAGAGTTTTTGCTTCGCAAAGGTTAAGATTAATGTTAAGGTTAAGAAAATATTCAGAAGGGCTTCGTAGGCTTTTCTAGCTTTTGCTTTTGCATAACCTCAACCTCAACCTTAACCTCACACACGATAGTATGCGTCATTTACACTTTACCAATTGGATGTGAAATGTAATCGAACGCCACAGCCCGTCTCCCTATTTTATATATTCCACAAATTTATCTATTTCAAGCTTAATTATAAAATCCTGATAAGCTTTTTTCTCCATTAGTGCATTTTTTAGGTTTCTTTCATATAATTTTATTTTCTCCTTTTGCTCTCTACCATTAGAGTTTATATATATTTCATCGCCATAATAAATTGAAAAGGATATCTTTCCTAGAGATTTCAGATACTTTAATGCGGCTTTTAATATACTTTCTTCAACTCCTAGTCTTGTTGATAACCACAACAGATTTATTCTTCCATTATAATGTTTAATAACATATTTTATAATTCCCAATAAATTTATTAAGAATGCTTTCATTTCATAATTGGGATTTATTGAAAAATTAATCACCACATTTTGTGGATTTGATTTTGCAATTATCTCTTTAAATATTGATGTGTTGACTGGCGTAGATAAAAAGATTAAGCTTTTTGTTTTATAAACACTATCTCTGTTTACAATATTAGTAATTGGACATAAGGATGTAAGCCCTTCATAAAATACTAAGCTTTCCGGATAACCAGACATAATATCTTTAAATGAGGCATTTCTTCTATCAATAAAATTTCCTGTAAAAATTTGTTTAGCCCTTGCATCACTTTCAATTAGCTGCTCTATTGTAAGCTGTATATTTGAATTGCCTTTGTAGTTATTTCTATTAATTTTATAAATTATATTAAAAACCTTGTTTTCCAAGCATTCATCTGCACCAAACCATTTAACTGCAGGTATCCTGCAATCATCCTGAGATGCTAACACCATAATATGATGATTTTTTTGTGTTTTTCTATCACTAACTACAGTTACCTTCTCGCTATAGTATTTTGGTGCTTCAAAGCCTTCTCCATATGGACCGGCTGTACTGATTCTTTCATATAATTTTTCATTAATTTTCTCAATATCCAATTCATCGTCCACATTAACATTTATTATCTCATTTATAAAATAGTGCTCTTTGGCTAAAGACTCTATTTCTGTTGTAAATACTTCTAAATTTTCTTTCTTTAAGGAAAGTCCTGCAGCTGCTGAATGTCCACCAAATTTCAGTAGATTGGAACTACATTGTTTTATCAATTCATAAATGTTTATATCTTCTGTTGATCTGGCAGAACCAACAATAGTATTACCATCTTCTTTTAATGATAGCAAAATAGCCGGTTTTCTATAGGTTTCACAAACCTTTCCGGCAGCAATTCCAATAATACCATGATGCCAGAATTGATTGAATAGAACTAATACAGTCTTATTTTTTTTACGATCCTCAACCATCTTTAAAGCCTGTTCTATAATTTCCTGCTGAACTCTTTTTCTCTCCTGATTTAGTAAATCAATTTTCCGGGATAACATATTGGCTTTAGATATATCCTTTGTCAAAAATAGCTCAACTGGAAGCCTTGCACTTTCCATCCTTCCTGCAGCATTTATTCTAGGTGCTATCTGAAAGGCAACATCTTCTTCCGTCTCCATTTTATTATCTTTTTCAATAACTGAAAATAACTCCTTTAAACCTGTTCTTTGTGAACTAAATAACACCTTCAAGCCTTTTTTAAGTAGATACCTATTTTCTCCATTTAAGCTCACAACATCTGCAATTAGCGACATTGCAGTTAAATCCAGATACTCATCTATCTGATCTTCTTTCTTAAAATGCTCTAATAATGCCAATACAAGAAAATATGCCATTGCACAACCAGAAATATTTCTTGCTTTATGCCCTGCAGGTAATAGCTTAGGATTTAAGATGACATCCGCAGGTGGTAATTCATCCGGAACATTATGATGATCTGTAACAATAACGTCCATACCTAGTTCCTTTGCAAGCTTGATTTCATTGATATTAGAAACACCACAATCACAGGTTATGATCAAGTTTACACCATCAAAAGCAAGCTTCCTTATTACCTCTTCATTCATCCCGTATCCTTCTGTAAACCTATCAGGAACATGATACATTACATTTTTTGTAAATTTCAAAAGACATTCAACGAGAGTAACAGTACTAGTTACACCATCAACATCATAATCCCCATAGACACATATACTATCCTTATTACTAAAAGCTTTAACAATACGTTTAACAGCTAAATGAATATCAGAAAATTCATTTGTTTCTGTAGGTACATAAATATCCTCGAAAAGCATTTGACGAATAGTATGTGAATCCTTGTATCCTCGATTATAAAAGATTTTAGCTACTACTTCATCATTATTACATGCCTCTAATATGTCTTTTGGAACATCTAATTCTTTATTTATTACATTTATTTTAACTTTTGGCCCAGGCATTTTTTACCTCTCTTTAGAAAATCTCTTCTATTTCATCCAAGTCCAGTTCATCTATGTAATTATCTTGATTTACAATCTCTTCAAAGTTCACTTTTTCATTATTACAAAACCAATTAAATTCACAAAATTTGCACTGCTTAATATATTTATTCTTATCAAATGTAGAATAATCAAAATTATGTATTTCTTTAATAAGTTTTTTAAGTTTTCTTTCAAACGTTTTATGCAGCTCTTCTGAATAGTCAATCTTAGTTAAATGATTAGGATATTGTGGCTGCCAGTAGTTCATGGTTATATTCTCCAGTGGTATTTCTTTTCCTCCAATCAAGTGAGATTGGGCACCTAGAACATAGAGATATACAATAGTTTGTAAACTTTGATTTAATCTATTTATTTGTTTAATTCTTTTCTCTTTTGTTTGAGAACTATGGGTTTTCCAATCCCATATTTGGATTCTATTATCTTCTACAATGAGTAAATCAAAGTTTGCTTCTAACTTTAGATCACCCTTACTCATTCTTAGTTTATATTCTGGTAAATATCTTTTTTTATTATCAATTTGAAAGTCTTTCACCAAGCTCTCTAACCAGTCATTTAATTCCCCAAACTCTTCTGAATCATCATCCAATCCAGTATCAATCATCATAAAATATCTATGAGCAGCTACATGAAAATTATTTCCTCTTTCCAGACTCACTTTTACCCTTTCATCTGGAAAGCTGTCCCATTTCAGATTCTCAAGATATCTTTTTTTAAACTTCAAAGGACACTTCTCATAGGTAGCTAAAGAATTCTGCGTAAATAAAAAGTAATCCTTAAGTCTTAATTCATTAGACATATTATATTCCTTTCACAAAATGTTATTAGATTATAATTGGAACGTGGTCCAGTCCAAACAAAAACTTAATACCTTTCTTTATCTTAATCTTTATCTCAACCTCAACCTAATTACCTACTATCTCTCACCTTCCCTATCAATATACGCTTTTAGAACATTCAAATATTTAGACGGTAATGTCTCATTTCTCTTTCCTTTATTTTCATAGGCGCCAGACAAAAACAAATATTCCTTTGCCCTTGTTATCCCTACATATAATAACCTGGCTTTTTCAGAAATCGTCTCAATTTTTGAAGTTAATATTGTATCATTTTCATAAGCTTCATCAAATAATTTAGTCATTTCATTTTTGGCAATTGCCTTTGGATTTCTGTATTTTTCACTCAGGAACCAATATTCTCCAATAAATTTATCGTTTAGATCAACTGGAAAATCTGCAAAATTCAGTCCTGCTAGAAAAACAATATCCCATTCAAGCCCTTTAGATTTATGATATGTAGCCACAGTAGGTATTCCTCTACTAGGTTCATAGCCCTTAAGTTCCCATACTACTCCAGCAAAGAAATTGAACATATTTTTAGGACTTAGAAGCTCAAATGCAAGCTCCTGTAGTCCCCAGTGCGGGTCTTGACTCATTAAATATCTTATGTCTCCTGCAACTTTTTGGGCTATAGCTCTTTCTTCTCTATCAAATTTAAGTCTTTCTGAAATATGTAATATGAGCTTCTCAATAATAGTAGATGGAAATTCAAGCAATTCTCTTATCAAATCAAGCTTGTCTATGAAATCCCTCCATATCTCCATATCTAATAATTCTTTTGGAACATCAGAAATATCCATTTC
>CAYYEC010000294.1:0-872 GCA_964470745.1 uncultured Eubacteriales bacterium
CTCCTGCTTCAAATGTAAACACTTCAAAATTAATGCTTTTTTGGAAATTTTCCAAGTAGTCCTTTAATATATTTATATAAACCTTTTGATCATCACAAATAGCTAATTTCATTTTTATATCCCCTAAAAACATTAGTTTTGTTAATAATAAAAAAATATTTATGTATTTCCATAAACTAATATTGTATATATTTTAAAATAAGATTCTTAAATTAGTAACTATATGGTTTATAATTAATCACTGCTAATTTTCTTAGCGGAAACGGTTCTATTCTGCTAAGAAAATCAGCTACAATATTAATAGTACATAAACCTAAATTAAATAGTTTCATTTTACATTATTCGTAGATTTTTTTCAATGTTTTTAGATACTAGGTAATTTGTGTTAAAATTTAATACTCTAAAAATTTTTCTTATACTCGCTACTATGTGAACTACCTCGGGTACAAGACCCGAGGTAGTTCACGCTATATAGATAATATACCATGTCATATTTTTTTGTCAATATACGCTTTTACATGACTTTTTTTAACAATTTTTTGCTGCAGTTTAAAGATATATTCAAATTTGATATGATTGATTTCAGGCTGTTCTGTGATATTTTAATGCCTGTACCATTAAAATATCTTTTTAAGCCTCTGCTCTGCCCTTGTATCTTTCAATTGGATCTATTACATTTTCCCTTTTATATTCATTCTTTTTAATTAAATATTTTTTATCAAGTCTTAATCGTACCTGACCAATTTTTTTAAACATACTCATATCTATAGTAAAAATACCTTTAAGCTGATCAAGCAGATTTAATACTTCAGCTCTTGATCTTTTTTTTAGCCAGATTAACTTTTTATAAAAACTCTCTTTTTCCATTTTCG
>CAYYEC010000294.1:882-5393 GCA_964470745.1 uncultured Eubacteriales bacterium
CATCAGGATACAATTGAAATATTACAAATTTGTTTTTATCCACCTTTGTATTTAGTAAAACATTTAAAAAGCTGGAAACAGCGGCTGTAAAAATATTCTTTGATACAATGTTCAAACACAACAATGGAGATAATGGAAAAGCAAAGTATGGTATTACAATATACCCATTTTCAAAACCATCCTCATAACCTTTAATCTTAACGCATTTAACTTCATTTTCAGAACAAATATATTCGGATAATATATTTTCTTCAATCAATAGTTTATGACAGTAGTAGCATGTGGATGCAGCAACAGTATCCTCACCAAATATTTCTTTTAATTTAGATGCCATATAGTTTAAATTAAAGTCTTTATTATTCCCTTACTGTCACTGCAAGCCATAATACCTATTAAATACCTGATTTTTTCTTTTATATAATTAAATTCTTGTTCTTCTGTTTTCCCTGATAAAGCATCTGAAAAATTTCTAGGTATTTTTACTCCTTTTACATTATAATTCTCTATATTTACATCTTCTTACTCAACAGTAATATCCATTTTTTACATATTTTTAATACTTCCTGATCTTTAAGGTTCTGTTTTGAATATTTTCTTTTGCTATTATATTTTAAGCACTCCAGGTATTCATTATTCCACACTGATATGCATAAGTTTACACCCTGCATTAAAATAAACTTTTCTTGGGTGAATCTTTTATATACTTCTAAAAATTTTGCATTATCCGAATTAAAGATTTTTTTGATTATATTTTGATAATGAAATGTAAAGTAGTCTTTAACTATACCTTTGTCTGATAACTTTAATATTTTTGATAGAAATTCAACAGCCTTATGGTCAAAATTTCTTTTTTTTGCAAATTTAATTATTTTTTGTTCTTTTGTTAATCTCATTTTTTGCCACCTGTAAATGTTTTTTGAATGCAAAAAGGAGATACCGATTACCAGGTATCTCCTTTTTTAAAAAATTTGCATTTTTTTGTCACAAGAGTATAATATATTCATGAGCTGTTGGTAGGGTGGTTGACATTCCCTTAATGAAAGGGAGTGTTACATATGTCGATATATGAATCAATTTCTTTAATGATTTTGTTTTCAATGCTTGTTTTAAGCATATTAAAATATAAGACTAAAAAATAATCACCCTCCCTCGAAAGATGGTGATTATTTTTATTACTAAATTCGGGTCAGCCACTTGGCTAACAGCTCATTTCTATAATACTATTATACTCTTTTTATAATTAAAATATAACAGCTTATTTTTGATGTTTACAATTTTGCTTACAAAATTGTAAACATAATTCCAATGTATATACTGAAACTATATAATTGTTATATAGAAACTGGGTATTATCAATTCTCTTAGTATCTACAAAACAATATACTGTAAAAAAAGTAATCCCTTTTAATACATTAAAGTATGCATTTTTTATCTTGTATTCTGCATCCCTATTATCCGGATTATATATTTTTACTGTTAGTCCTGTATACCTTGCTATTACACTGTTTAGACAATCTACCTTATATCACCCTTACTCTGTATACGTTTTTGATACCATTCCTGTTTTTGAAGAGCGGATTTTAATATCTCTATATTTGTCAGGCTTGAATATTAATATTGTTGAATTGATAAGCTTTCCAAATAATGTAGTATTTTTATCCTCTACATATATTGTTATTCTGTCCCCTAACCTTAAATCTGCATCTACTATATCTGCTTTATCAAAATAAGTATTGTATACTCCTGCTTTTACCTTTTTTTCAAACTTTAATTTTATTGTATAATCTCCAAACTTATTAATATTCTCCTTTAGGTAATCATACATATCAGCAGTCAACACCCCTCCCGTGCTGACTGCTTCTACAACATTATAATTCAGCTGGTTTATATTTTCCTTAATGGTTAAATGCATAAAATAAAACATGATGAGGGTCACCATGTATGTTATACAAAATAAGAATATTATTGTAGATGTTATTTTCCCTATCATGCCGCTACCTGTCCAGATCAACCTGTATAAATGTTACCAAGCTAAGCTCACCATTTACATCGTAGCTTTTTGAGATTGTAAATAATGCACCATCTCTAGCATTACCTTGATCTATCCCTGTTGTTCTGTCACTTTGATATATATTAACCGTCAATCCATCCTGGCCGGCATAGCTTTTCATGTAGTTTAACAGCTGTTCAATTTTAATGATTTCACAGCTGTTTTGAGGTATTATTCTAATTAATACAGTTTTCTTTCTTTGGATCAGGTTATGTATATACTGAATTGTGCTGTATGCTGTTTTCCCCAGTGTAATTGCAGTTAAATACACTAATACTCCTATTCCTAGGGATTTTACCAGCAAGATGTAATTAAATTTATTCATTAAATCCTTTAACATAATTTTTCTCCTGTAAATTACTTTCCGTTTCGGAATCATAGGGTACGGTTCTGCTGATTTCCTTTCAGTCCTCCGCTTTGCTGCGGAATCATCAGAATCCGTCCCTAAGATTCCTTCACTACTTTTGTATTTTAGTAATAAGCTTGTACACTTCCACTCCCAAGCCTAAATTTACGATAAATATACTTCCTGCAATCAAGGTAATAATATATTCAATACTGCTTCCTGTTGTTATTGTTACTGGAAAGCGTATTTTCCTTTTAAATGGAAACAGGGCTGCTACTCCATGATTTGTAAAAATATCTGCTGCTATGTGGCTCACCATGCCAAGCAGTAAGTAAAAAGAAAAATCTGTTATATTATAATAATTGCATGTATATTTTGCAGCTCCATAGCAAATCCCACAGGCAAGTATGGAGTGTGAATACCCCCTATGGGGCGAAAATATAAGTAAAGCCAGTATTATACCTGTAAATATCAGAGGAATCTGCCCATATACTATTCCTGATATGGCTATCAGTATTGATATAAGTATCAAAAGATTCTTTTTCAAAAAGTCAGGTGCTTTCCCAAAAGAGTTTTTGATAAGCAGATTTGATATTGTTGAGTTCATGGTATCAATATCGCATAACAAAGCCCCCAGATATGCCGCCGATATTTTTATGACTATGTAGGGGCTTATTATTTCCATGCTGTATGCTTGTGTTTTTAGAAATATACTGGTGGCGGCAATACCTATTGCTCTGTGTGTTGTTCCTTTCATCTCTTACTCCTTTTTATCTCTGATATATGTATAATTATCATATTTTATAAGCTTTGCCCTGCGGTAAGCTTCAAAAAATTTTAATGGTCCATAGGAATCAAACCATACCTCTGCTTCTTCTCCTTCTATATTAAATTTCACCTGTATCTGAATATGCAAATGAGGTATAAACAGCCCTTGAGTTCCTTCAACTGTAGAGTATCCTGTATCTCCGACAAATCCAATTACATCTCCGCCATCTACCGTATTTCCCTTTTCCAGTCCTTCAGAATATGGGTTTTCGGCTAAGAAATGAGCATAATAGTAATATCTTTTGCCGTCAGAGCTTCTTATCCCGACTCTATATCCTCCCCATTCATTCCAGCCCAGATTTTTGATTGTTCCGTCTTCAACAGCTACTACCGGAACACCTTTTTTAGCAATAATATCGTTGCCTTCGTGGATGCTTTCTCCCTTATATGTTCTTAAATCTCCAAAATCGTCACAATGAGTATACTCCTACCCCTGAGGAATAGGATAAAAGTTTTTTACTCCGTATTTTGTTCTTGTTACGGTTTTTGTTCCTGTCTTTTTACCGTCTTCATCATATATTGGCTTTTCCTTTTTATACTTATAATCTCCTATATATTCTGCAAAAATAGCTTCATACATGGAGTAAAAAGTCTCAAAGGCTTTTCTTTGTTC
This sequence comes from uncultured Eubacteriales bacterium, assembly GCA_964470745.1. GTDB lineage: Bacteria > Bacillota > Clostridia > DSM-8532 > CAYYEC01 > CAYYEC01. The sequence goes on from CAYYEC010000294.1 coordinate 4,720, forward strand.
ATCATCAATAAGTAAATCTTCAATGTCTTTTCCTTTGTTTATCTCATTTAATATATCTTTTGCCATACTTTTTTTTATATTTGCTCCAATTTCCTCCAAGCAGTGTTCCTTCGTAAGCCAATAATTCTATAAATCCTATTTGTCTGTTATTCATATGCTCATCATAGACAAATTCAATTGCAGATGCAGGCAAATCCTTTACATACATTACCTTTAGCATTTCTTTTTGACTATTTTCGCTTACTACAGAGACTATAATTATTAGTAAAAATAACAATGAGAAGAACATAATTATTGGAGGAAGAATAAATAGCAAAGCTTTAGATATAATTTTTTTTGAAATACCCTTTACTGCTTTCTCTAACATTCTAATACCGCCTCGTACCAATTATTTTTCATATGAGAAAAGACCTCTGAGTTTAGAGGTCTTTGATATTTTATAATATATATAATTATCTTATTTTACCGCTTTTAGTTTAGCAATGTCTGCATAGTTGTTTGCCGTTACAATTTCAACCGTCGAAAAGTCTTTCTTGATTGAAGCTATATCACCTTTAATATGAGCAATATCATTGCTCATTTGGTCGTGTTCAGCTTTGTTTACTTGTGCCGAATGCTCTAAAGCCTTGAGAATATCAGTATTTTCTTTTACCTGTGATTCCAATGAACCTACC
>CAYYEC010000295.1:0-5389 GCA_964470745.1 uncultured Eubacteriales bacterium
TCTAAGCTCTGAGAACTCATAACATTAAATCCAAACCAACCTACAATCAAAATCCAACTTCCCAATGATAAAAATGGAATACTACTAGGTCTTGTATCAAAATGACCTTTATATCTACCATTTCTAGCTCCTAATATTATAATTGCCGGAAGAGCTATCCATCCACCTATTGAGTGAACAACTACTGATCCTGCAAAATCATGAAACACTCCTCCAAATATTGATTCAAAAACTGAACCTGCCTGACCCATGAATGGTATTCTTCCCCATACCAAGCTTTCAAAGAATGGATAAATAACTGCTGCAAGGGATACAGCAGCAATTGTCTGAGCAAAAAACTTCATTCTGCCTACAACACCACCTGAAATAATTGCAGGTATACAAGCCGCAAAACCTACAAGAAAAAAGAATCTTACAAGCTCATACCCATTATTATCTGTCAGGATGCTGCTATTTGTGTATAAAAAAGTACCATAGGCTAAAGGAAAACCTATTAAAAAATATGTAACTGTTGAAGTAGACCAATCAAATATTATTTTGTTAAAAGCATTCACCTGATTTTTCCTACTAACTGTTCCTGCTTCCAAAAAAGCAAACCCCGCGTGCATTGACAATATCATTACTGCCCCTAAAAGTAAAAATAAAACATCGAACGATTTCATTATTCAATCTCCTCCCATTAGTTATACTATTCTTCTCAAAAAATTTGTCTCTTAACAAACTTATTTCTTCCAAGCCATATAATATAAGGATTAGAAGTTACTTACCGAAAAGAATAGTTCCGCTGTCTATCGCAGCGCATTCTTCATGTGTTCGCAGCTATTCGCTGCAATATGTAATACATCAATGTATTGTTAGCGTTTTTTATGCATCGTTCGGAGGGCCTGCTAAAATCTAAATTACATAATATTTTAACGATCCCAAAGCATAAAAAAACGCCCAAAAATAGAGGTTCCATTACCTCTTCTTTAAAGCGCCTTAGCTTTTTTATAGTGACATCGTTGTAACACTACATTAAAATAGTAAAGCATAACAAAAAAAAATGCAAGTTTTATCCTGCATTTTTATAAATAATATTACACTACAAATATAAATTCACTCTATCTATATATAACGCAAAAAGACTTTACATTTTTATTTTTGTGCGCTAATATTACCTCTGATTTATGCCGCAAAAATTTAATTATTCCTATATAAATTCATTTTTGCGATTTATATAACACTATTTGAATATTCTATTAGTTGATTGAGCTTATTCATAGCTAAACCGCTATCAATTAGTTCAGCTGCCATAGATATACCATCATTTAAATTTTTCACCTTTTTACCAACATATAATGCTGCAGCTGCATTTAACAACACAATATCTCTTTTTGGCCCTTTTTCACCTTTAAATATTGATTTAATTATTTCAGCGTTTTCAATCGCATCTCCACCAAGTAAATCAACTTTATCTGCTCTCGAAATATTTAATTCTTTGGGGTCTATCTCATAATTTACTACCTTTCCATCTATAACTTCCGACACTTTTGTATTAGTTGTTGTTGTAATCTCGTCAAGTCCATCAAGTCCATGAACCACCATAGCTTTTTCTAATCCAAGTTTTAATAATACATTTGCAATAGTTTCTGTCAGATTTCTATCAAACACTCCCAGAACTTGCCCTTTTGCATTTGCAGGATTAGTTAAAGGTCCAAGAATATTAAATATGGTTCTTACACCTAATTCACTTCTAGGTCCAGCAGCATGTTTCATTGACTTGTGAAATGTTCTGGCAAACATAAAACCAAAACCGGTTTTCTCAATACATTTTTCTACGTCACCAGGTGATAAATTGATATTTATTCCTAAAGATTCCAGAACATCAGCGCCACCACATTTACTTGTAGCAGACCTGTTGCCATGTTTTGCTACAGCCACGCCTCCACTACTCGCTACAAAAGCAACAGCAGTTGAAATATTAAACGTATTTGCACCATCTCCGCCAGTCCCACATGTATCTATATAATAGTCTACTTTAGGATGAATATTATCAGCTTTAAGTCGCATTACCTTAGCACAACCAGTTATTTCTCCAATAGTTTCTCCCTTTATTCTTAAAGCTGTAAGGAAACTACCTATCTGGGCAGGAGTTGCTTCTCCATTCATAATTAGATTCATTACCCCTACTACTTCTTCTTCATTTAAATCTATACCTTTTATTAGTTTTTTAATTGCCTCTTTAATCATAATTTAAATACCTCCATTTACCTCAAGAAAATTTCTAAGCATTTCTTTTCCATCTGGGGTTAATACTGATTCTGGGTGAAATTGTATACCAAAAACAGGATACTCTTTATGCTGCAATCCCATAATTTCACCATCTAAAGTTTTAGCAGTTACTTCAAGGCAGTCAGGTAAAGTTTCCTTTTGGACAATCAAAGAATGATACCTGCCAACAGTTGCCACTTCCGGTAATGTGGAAAAAACTTTACACTCTCTATCTAAAGCAACATCAGATGACTTGCCATGCATTAGCTCTTTTGCATGTACTACTTTTCCACCATATGCTTCTCCAATTGCCTGATGGCCTAAACAAACCCCTAAAATCGGAATCTGATCACCTAATTCCTTAATTAGCTCAATTGATACACCTGCATCCACTGGAAATCCAGGACCTGGAGATATAATAATATGGGACGGGCTTTTTTCTTTAATTTCTTCTATGGATATTTTATCATTTCTATATACCTCAATATCAGGGTTTATCTCACCTATATATTGATATAAATTATAAGTAAAAGAATCATAATTATCAATTATCAAAATCATCTAATTTCACCTACTTCCTCTAATGCTTTCAGTAATGCTTTTGCCTTATTCATTGATTCCTCATATTCCATTTCAGGTATGGAATCTGCAACAATTCCTCCACCTGATTGAACATATGCTTTTTTATCTTTAAATAACATAGTCCTAATTGTAATACAGCTATCAAGATTTCCATTAAAGCTTAAGTAGCCAATAGCTCCACCATATGTTCCTCTTTTAGTTTTTTCAAGTTCATCTATAATTTCCATTGCTCTTACTTTTGGAGCTCCTGATAATGTACCTGCCGGTAAAACTGACATCAAAGCATCGAAAGGAGATTTATCAGTTCTCATCTCTCCTGTTACATTTGATACAATATGCATGACATGTGAGTATTTTTCTATGTGCATCATATTGCTCACTTTAACAGTGCCATATTTTGCTACTCTACCAATATCATTTCTCCCCAAGTCGACCAGCATTGTATGCTCTGCTATTTCCTTCTGATCAGAAAGTAATTCTTTCTCCAACATCTCATCTTCTTGTTTTGTTAGTCCTCTTTTTCTTGTACCGGCAATAGGACAAGTTTCAGCTATACCATTTTCAACTCTAACCAGCATTTCGGGTGAAGACCCAACCAGACTATAATCTTTAAATTTCAAACAATACATATATGGAGAAGGATTGATTACCCTCAATACTCTATAAACATTAAATGGTTCCTGTTCTGTTTCTACACATAATCTTTGAGATAGAACAACTTGAAAAATATCTCCATCAACAATATATTGTTTAGCTCTTATGACATTCTGACAGAATTCCTCTTTTGTCATATTGCTCCTTACTTCTATTTTGTTATTTTTAGCTGTAAAATCAGGCTTAAAATTATCTACCAACTTAAATCTGGTTTCAATAATTTCTTCATATATTTTTTTAATTCTTTCTACCGTCCTATTATAAGATCTTTCTATATCTCCATTTACATGTAAATTCACAATAATATGAATTTTTTGCTTTAAATGATCAAATACAATTACTTCATCAGTAAACATAAAATGACTTTCCGGGAGATTTAAATCATCTTCATTTATATTTGGTAAATTTTCAAAGTATCTTATTAAATCATAACCAAAGAAACCTACAGCGCCTCCATTGAATCTAGGTAGCATAGGTAAATCAGCACCATTATACTCTTCCATCATTTTTCTTAATATTTCAATTGGGTTACCAGTCTTTTCAGTTATTTCACCATTCTTCTTTTGAACATATGTCTTTTCTCCATAGCTTTTAACTACTAGAAATGGATTTTTACCAATAAACGAATATCTTGCCCATTTTTCTCCACCTTCCACACTCTCAAGCAAAAAACAATATTCACTATTCTCAAATCGCTTAAACAAACTTATTGGCGTTTCCATGTCTGCATAAACTTCCATAGTTATAGGAATAATGTTGTATTTCGTGGATAATTCTTTAACTTCATTAATTTGGGGATAAAACACCTGAACTCCTCCTCTCATTTTGAAAGAAGATACGAGAAAGAAATAAAAAAAGCTAAGCAGAAACGCTCAGCATAAAGGCTAACATAATAAGTACCTCATCTCGTCTCTTCTAATTCTCAAACTAATCTCATCTTTAGGATTAACAAATACTATAACTATTAACTATTTTAATCCCACTAAAAATTTATTTCAATTATATCATATAATAAACTTAAAGTGCAACCATTATTTTTTAAGGAATTTTTAATAACTTAATCTGTTCTCTTAAAATTTCAATATAAATACTATTAGGTAATTCATCTAATGCATTTAATCCTCTTAAAATATACTTGTCCAGTAAATCCGTTGATGCATCAATGACATCGGACCTTTGTAAAATTTCTAATATTTTATTCAAGCTATTAGACTCACCCTTTGAATGCCACTCTAATAATTTTCTAAATTCAACATCTTTACAGCATAAATAAATAACTGGTAAAGTATATATTCCTTCTTCTAAATCTTTTAAAACAGGTTTTCCCTCTTTTTGTACTGTTGATAAAAAATCTTTTAAATCATCTCTTATTTGAAACGCCATTCCATAGCTAAAACCAAATCTAGTTAAAAATCCTATTTGTTTTTTTGAACACTTAGCTGAGTAGGCTCCAAGTCCACATGCAGCTGCAAAAAGAACCGCTGTCTTCCTTCCTATCCTTTTTAAATAAGAAAAAACTGAGCTATCTATATTAAACTTATTTTGATATTGGTCTACCTCTCCCTCACAGATTGATTTTATTGATTTAGCTATATATTCCAGATTTTCTATAGGTAAATCCTTTGAAAGCATTAGGACGGCTTTTGTATATAAGAAATCTCCAGTATAAACAGCCATATCAACTCCATACTTTTCTGTAACAGTTTTTTTACCTCTTCTAAGCTTAGCATTATCGATTATATCGTCATGAACCAAAGTAGCCGTATGTAAAATTTCTAAAGCAGCTGCCATTGAAATTGTCTTATTTCGATTGTATCTGCCAGTTTTACCAGCAATTATAACAAGTGCCGGCCTTAGTCTTTTACCTCCGGCAGATAAAAGACTATTAATAGTGTTCTCCAGT
>CAYYEC010000296.1:0-1180 GCA_964470745.1 uncultured Eubacteriales bacterium
GGACATAAAAGAGCTGTAGAATTAGCAGGAGATTCACTTAAAAGTATGGGTGCAAGGGTTATCCCTTTAAATGTAAGTGCTCCTTTTCATAGTCCGTTGATGAAGTATGCGGCAAACAAGTTAAAAGAAGAATTGAAGAAATATACATACAATAAGCTAAAATATCCGGTTATATCTAATGTAACAGCCAGATCATATGAAGGGCATGAAAAAATAATTAATAATTTGTCTATGCAAATTGTACAAGCAGTAAGATGGCAAGATTCTATGGAGTATTTATATCAACAGGGTATAGAACTAGCGGTAGAATTAGGGCCAAAGAATGTATTAAAAAATTTGATGAGAAAGAATGCTCCAACTATTAAAACATTTTCATATGACAAAGAAGAAGAGCTTAATTCTGTAAAAAAGGCACTTTCGCTATATAAAGGAACTGATAGTGAAACTGAAGAATGTGGAATGAAGCTAATCAAAAAATGTATAGCTACAGCTGTCTGCACAAAGAACAGAAACTTTAATAATGAAGAATATAATAAAGGTGTGATAGAACCCTATAACAAAATTAGAGAGATGAAGGATAAACTTGAGAAAGAAGAACTTGAACCTTCAATTAAGCAAATTAAAGATGCACTTGAAATGTTAAAATCTGTTTTATTTACAAAGAAAGTACCTATAGAAGAACAGATTAAATTATTTAATGACATGTTTGATAGTACAGGAACTAGAGAAATGATATCAGATTTTGTTATGCCGCAATAGAGTATATGTATAAAGAAAGGGGGCTTTTACGAACATGCCAGTTCTTAAAACTTTATCTGACTTGATACAATCAAGAAAAGAAGAATGCATGGGAATCACTTTTATTCTAAGTGAATCGCAAGAAGAGTATATATCATACAAAGAGCTTTATACAAGGTCTATGGAAACTTTATATCAATTGCAAGAACAGGGATTTAAGCCTGGAGATGAGGTAATATTTCAAATTGAAGACAATAAGGATTTTATAATATCTTTTTGGGCGTGTATACTTGGAGGAATAGTGCCTGTACCTGTTACTATGGGTGTTAATGATGAACACAAATTTAAGCTTTTCAAAATATGGAATATACTAAAAAGTCCTAAGATTATCACAAATAGAGAGTTTGCAGCTAAGCCGGAGGCTTTTGCTAAAAATCAAGGA
>CAYYEC010000296.1:1190-5377 GCA_964470745.1 uncultured Eubacteriales bacterium
ACTGTTTGAAATAATTGAGGGCATCAATAGGAATTCTATATATATTGAAAATATTCTTACAACTTACAAACAAGGTGAAATTATTAACAGACAAGAAAAAGATATTGCATTTATTCAATTTTCATCTGGCTCTACAGGAGACCCTAAGGGAGTAATAATTACTCATGAAAATGTTTTAACTAATTTAAATGCAGTTATAAAATGGGTGGAAATTAACTCTTCAGATAAAAGTTTAAACTGGATGCCCCTTACTCATGACATGGGTCTTATTGGAACTCATATAAAATCATTATTGGTAGGTATAAATCAGTATAATATACACACACAATTATTTATCAGAAGACCTACACTATGGATTGAAAAAGCTAGTGAGCATAAAGTCACATTGCTTTATTCACCTAATTTTGGATATAAACATTTTTTAAAGTTTTTTAGGAAAGATTCTAAAAAAGAATGGGACTTATCTAATGTAAGGGTAATATATAATGGTGCTGAACCAATATCGGCAGAACTGTGTGATGAATTTTTAGATGTCATGGCTAAATATAATTTGAAGAGAACATCTATGTACCCTGTTTATGGATTGGCGGAAGGCACAATAGCAGTAACATTTCCCAAACTGGAAGAAGAACTATCTGTATTTAGATTAGACCGTGAACACTTAAAAATGGGAGAAGATATTAGAGAACTTAAAGATAAAGATCCGAAAGCCGTGACTTTTGTTGATGTAGGTTATCCTATTTATAATTGTTATTTACGTATTTGCGATGAGAAGAACAATGATTTAGGAGAAAATAAAATTGGAAATATTCAAATAAAAGGCGGAAATGTTACATCTGGATATTATAATAATACGGATGCTACAGAAGAAGCCATTACTGCTGATGGATGGCTAAATACAGGAGATTTAGGTTTTGTACGAAATGGCCGTCTTATTATTACTGGAAGGGCAAAAGATATTATTTTTATTTCTGGTCAAAACTATTATTCTCACGATATTGAACGAATTGCTGAAAATGTAGAAACTATTGAGCTGGGGAAAATTGCTGCTGTAGGAATATTTAATGAAAAATTGAAATGTGACGAACTAGTGCTATTTACTATATTTAAGAAGAAAATAGAAGAATTTTTGCCTTTAGTGATTAGCTTGAAGAATACTATAAATGAACAACTGGGCATTGAAGTTGCTGAAGTTTTACCTGTTAAGCATATCCCTAAAACAACAAGTGGAAAAGTACAGCGTTTTCAACTCCGAGAAAGTTATATAAATGGTGATTTTGATGATGCTAAAGATAAAATACATAATTTTATGCAAGAACATTTTAACAATAGACAAATTAATTTACCCCAAAATAGTATAGAAGAAAAACTATTGCTTATGTATAAGGAAGTATTAAATATTCATCAAATAGGGACTAATGAAAAATTCTTTGAACTTGGAGGGGATTCTTTAAAAGCAACTCAATTATTATCCCGTATAAGAGATGAATTTCAAATTGAAATCAGTCAGGAAGAACTTTTTAGTAATTCTAATATATCAGCTTTAGCAAAAATCATTGAAAAATTTGAAAAAGAGGAATGTAATAAACATAATATTATTTTAAAATCAAACACAACAGATGCAAATCTTCCACTTTCTTTTGGGCAGCAAAGACTTTTGTTTCTTGATCGAATGAATGAAAAAACTCCTCAATATAACCTATATAAGGCTCTTAGATTAAAAGGAAGAATAGATATAGATATATTGGTTAAGAGCTTTAATGAAATCATAAAACGCCATGAAGTATTAAGAACATCATTTTTTGAAGTTGATGGAAAGCCTTCTCAAAAAATTCATGCTAATATGACACTTGATATACCGATAGTTGATATGAGCTTTACTTCAGAAAACGAAAAAGAAAAAAAAGTATTAGATTTTGCTCAGAAAGAGTCAGCCCAGCCATTTAATCTTAAAGATGCACCGCTTATTCGCGGCAAGTTGTATAGGATTAGAGAAGATGAACATATTTTATTATTAGTAGCACATCACATTATATTTGATGGATGGTCTTTTGGAATACTTTTAAAAGAATTAGCTTTTTATTATGAAAAGTTTTTAAATGATAAAGAAGATAACTTATCAGAGCTTGAAATTCAATATTCCGATTTTGCCAACTGGCAAGTTAACAGAATAAATGAAAACAATGTTACAAAGCAATTAGACTATTGGAAAAATAAGTTGGAAGGTAAATTACCTGTTTTAGATTTGCCTTTAGACAAGCAGAGACCAATAATTCAAACATTTAACGGAGCAAAATATATAAGTAATATTCCAAAAGAACTTATAAGTAGATTAAAAGAATTAGCTAATAAAGAAGAGACTACCCTTTTTATGGTGCTATTATCAGCATTTAAAGTACTTTTGTATAGATATACAGGTCAGAAGGATATTATTGTAGGTTCTCCTATAGCTAATAGAAGTAGAAGAGAAATAGAAGAGTTAATTGGATTTTTTACAAATAATTTAGTTTTAAGAAGTACTTTTGAAGATAACTTTTCATACTCTAAACTATTAATGGATATTAAGAAGACAACTTTGAATGCTTATTCAAACCAAGATATTCCTTTTGAAAAACTGGTTGAAGAATTACATATTAAACGTGATATGAGTCGCAATCCACTTATTCAGGTATTGTTTACACTTCAAAATACACCTAAAACAGTTGGACAATTTTCAGGCATAAATATTTCAGGTATTGAGTTAGACAATGGCTGTTCAAGACTTGATTTAGCTCTTGATATATGGGAAACAGAAGAAGGATTTTCTACTGTTTTTGAATATAATACGGATTTATTCTTTAGTGATACAATAAAAAGAATGGCAGGACATTATTGTCAGCTTCTAAAGGAAATAGTTGAAAATCCTCAAAAAGAAATAGGCAAATTAAATATGCTTACTGCTGATGAAAAAGTAGAGTTGGTTAACAAGCGAAATGATACCAAAATAGATTTTGATAATATAAATAACTGGATTCAACTGTTTGAAATGCAAGTAGAAAAAATACCTAACGATATAGCTGCTATAGCTGGTGAAAAAGAAATTACTTATAATGAATTAAATACTAGAGCAAACAAGCTTGCCAATTATTTGATTTTAAAAGGAGTTGAGCCAGAAACAATCGTTGGAGTATATGTAGAACGTTCAATAGAAATGATTATTGGACTGCTTGCAATTCATAAGGCAGGAGGGGCATATCTCCCAATGGATCCAATGTTTCCAAAAGATAGATTGGAATATATGATAGAAAATGCACAGGCACCTATCATATTAACTGATGGAAGTCTAATTGAAAAAATGCCACAAAACAATGCAAATATCATATGTATTGATAGGGATCTGAATAATATTAAAAAGTTAAGTGGTGATAATCTTAAAATAGAATATAATCCTAAAAATTTAGCATACGTGATTTATACTTCAGGTTCTACAGGAAGACCTAAAGGGGTACAAATTGAACAACATGCTTTGATTAATTTTCTTATGTCTATGGCAAAAAATACAGGGCTAAAAGAAAATAAATCTCTTTTAGCTGTTACAACATTATCATTTGATATAGCAGGGTTGGAATTATTCATGCCTCTCATGTCTGGAGCAAAAGTAGTAATGGCAAGTAGAGAAGATGTTGTAGATGGGGAATTGTTAATTAAAAAAATAAATGAACAAGATATTAATATGATACAGGCAACACCAGCTACATGGAGGCTTTTATTGGAATCCGGATGGGAAGGTAAAGGAGATTTAACAATTTTATGTGGAGGTGAGGCTTTTCCAAGAGATTTAGCAAACAAATTATTGGATAAATGTGGCTGTCTTTGGAATGTATACGGTCCTACAGAAACTACGATATGGTCTACTATGGCTGGAATCACTTCACGTGAGGGTGCAATTTCTATAGGAAAACCTATTGCAAATACATTTATATATGTACTTGATAGTTATATGAACTCTGTGCCTGATGGAGTACCAGGTGAACTGTATATTGGAGGAGACGGACTTGCAAGAGGCTATATTCATCAGCCGGATCTTACAGTGGAAAAGTTTATTCCAGATCCATTTTCAGATAAGCCCCATGCACGTATGTATAAAACAGGAGATATGGTAAAGTTTATGCCTGATGGAAATTTGGAATTTCTAAGCAGGATAGACC
>CAYYEC010000297.1:0-530 GCA_964470745.1 uncultured Eubacteriales bacterium
GTCGCGTTGAATATCTGATGATGTCATAGGTTAGATAAGCTTTGTAGCACTAATTGAAGTGGTCTGTAAAGTATGCTATTTATGGTATGCAGACACATATCAAGAAAGTAGATTTATAAAGTCTGAAAAAGAATTATGAGTTTGTGACTTTATAAATTGCTTGGTGTGAAAGGGCGAAGCTGTGTCTTGATTGAAAAAATTCGAAATGAGCAATTGGTTTGTTTCTCAAGTAGAAACAGATAAAGAAGATGTTGCTTGTGATTTCTTAAATAAGCTGCCTGATAGTAAAGAATCAATTGCATTTGCTCCACAAGTTGAAATTATCTTAAAAAATTCAAAATTTATTCGCAAATATCTTAAACCTATGTTCCTTGGGATACGTTTTTACTGATTCAATAGAAGAAGAAAGAAAATTTATAAATTAGACATATAAATTAGCCAGATTTTTAAAATGTATATTTAGATTACTTGGTAAAGAGAACTTAATTTATATGAAATTAAGTGAAGAGGAAAAGAAGTTTCTATTAAGG
>CAYYEC010000297.1:540-5357 GCA_964470745.1 uncultured Eubacteriales bacterium
AAGGTTCTGTGATGATGAATATATAGTGGAAGAGTCTATGGGATTTATAAAATGAGATAAAGTGTTTGTTACTTCAGGACCATTACAAGGCAGAGAAAGTGTTATAAAGAGGATTGACAGACATAAGAGAATTGCAGAGATAGAATTGGAGTTTATGGGGGATGTAAGGCGAGCTAAGGTAATGCTGGAGATTGTATCAAAGGTGTGATTGTAAGCTAAATCAGGGAAAGTAATTTATATGTGATTTAAATCTACTGCAAATGGAAAACAGTTAAAAAATATATTTTGCGGTCTAATCGAAGTTTACGTTGGAATTGGTGGAGGAAAGTAAAAATGGCTTACTCATTAAAAGAAACATTGGGTTTGGAATATAAATGGGAGGAGATTGAGAGAGCAAGAAAATTAAAACGGTTGTTGACGCTAGACATTGAATTATCACGCAGATGTAATTTTAAATGTGCATATTGCTATTCGGAGGCCGACACGGTATCACCTTTATCTAATGAACTAAGCTTAAAAGAAATATGTGATATTATTATTGAAGGACATAATTTGGGGGCTAAAAGACTTATTATTGTAGGTGGAGGAGAACCGCTTATTTATCCGAAATTAAAAGATGTAATAGACTTATCGGTTGACCGTGGATTATCTGTTAATATATTTACAAATGGAACAGGTATAGATAAGCAAATGGCGAATTTTCTTTTTTCTCGTAAAGTCGGTGTTATTCTAAAACTTAATAGTAGAATTCCGGAAGTTCAAAATAAATTATGTGGCGTAAACAATGCTTTTAATATAATTTCAAATGCCTTAAACAATCTTGTGACTGCTGGGTATACACAAAAGAGGTATATGCTGGGTATTGCTACCGTAATATGTGAAGATAACTACAATGAAATAATTGATATATGGTTATGGGCTAGAAAAAATAACATAATACCTTACGTGGAAACAATGACACCTCAAGGCAGAGCTAATAGTCAGAAAGTTAAAATAGATACTCTTAAACTTAAAGATACATTCAATAAATTAAAAAAAATAGATGAAGATCAGTACGGATTAAAATGGAAGTACTGTAACCCTCCTTTAGCTGGTAATTCCTGTCTAAGACATTTTTACAGTTGCTATATACGAGCAGATGGAGTTGTTCAGCCGTGTTCGGGAATAGATATAGCTGTAGGTAATGCAAGAGAATCCAGTCTTGGTGAAATACTAAACGAATCCAAAGTTTTATCAGAATTGAGAAATATTGATACGTTGGTAAAAGGCAAATGTTCTTCATGTGAAATAAAGCCTGAGTGTTATGGCTGTAGGGGTGTCGCTTACCAAATGACGGGAGACTATCTGGAGGGAGACCCTTTGTGTTGGTATAATTGTTAGCCGGGTGTACACAAAAACGGGGAGTTTAAAATGAAGTATAATTTGATTATAAGTACTGTTGTAATAGGTTTTAAACAGTGCTTGGCATATAGAGGAAACTTTTTGCTGTCAATGCTAGCCGGGATATTGGCTTTAGCAGTCAATGTTATTTTCTGGCCCGCATTATTTGGTACAACTTTATCAAGGCAAGCTTCAATGTCAAGTTCAACAATTGCAGGATATACCTTAAAGGATATGCTTACATACGCACTTATTGTATATGTTTTAAATTGGTGCATTACCAGTGTATCTGTTGGAAATGATATAAAGGAAGATATAGTGACTGGTAAATTGAGTACACAGATGTTAAGACCATATAATTATTTAACTACATCACTCATTATGGCTGTCTCAAAACAGTTAATATTTATTTCTATGTCCGTATTCTTATTTATTTTGCTTTTGTTTAGATTTAAATCTTTCCTTGTAATGCCAAAAAACAATGATTTTAAATATTTTCTTATAGCAATATTGATATCTCTTTCCATATCATTTCTGATTAGCTGTTTGGTTGGAATGGCTTCATTCTGGCTGCTGGAAACAAATGCTCTTAGTGTGTTTTTAAGAGCAATAACTATTATTTTATCAGGTGCACTTTTTCCACTGGATTTTATAAATGGCTTTGGAGGAATTATAGTTAGATATTCACCATTTAGTTATCTTATCTTTTTCCCTACTCAGATTTACCTGCAATCATATACGTTTATAAATTTTTTTAGAGATATGATTATAGGAATCTTTTGGATAGTTCTTCTTGGTAGCATAGTGAAATATTTATGGATAAAAGGTATAAAGGGATATTCATCTTTTGGAGGGTAAATATTAATGGGTAGATATATTGATATCCTATTATTTTGTTTTTATAGGTCATTGATAAGAGATTTGTCATTTAAAATCAATTTTTTTATAAGATTTTTTATAGATAGTGTATTTTTAATTGTTTATATCGCCTTTTTTTTAGTACTTTTTACAAAAGTCAATACAATTGCTGGATGGAAGAAGTACGAAGTTATAATGCTTATAGGGATTTTTCACATAATAAACAGTATTTTTTTATCTGTAGTATTTCCAAATTTAGCAAGATTACCATTATTAATCAAAAATGGTCAACTGGACAGTTATTTATTAAAACCCATTGATAGCCAGTTTTTAGTTTCGATAAATATAATTGAAACTGGAGCATTATCGAATATCTTCTTGGGATTGGCTCTAGTGATAAAATCTATAATGGTTTTACAACTGACAATATCATTTGTTAAGATTTGCATTTTTGTTTTTTCTATAATAGCTGGAGTGTTGATAATATACTGTGTTTTTAAGATATTTTTAATTACCTCATTCTGGCTTGATGATGCCTCATGGTGTATTCCTTTATATATGTCTCTAAGCGGGTTTATTGATAAGCCAATAGACATATATAAAGGTGTTATAGGGAGAATGATGATATACCTGATACCTCTTGCTTTAGTAGCGAATGTACCTTCTAAGATAATGTTTAATCTTGATAATAATGCAAAAGAACTTTTTATTATTACAATATTGATTTTAGGATTACTTTTTAATATAACCAGATATTTGTGGAGAAAAAGTCTGGTTCGATATGAGGGCGCCAGTATTTAGCAGTGATTAGATAGATTTTAAATTCATTACTAATTAAGTGGAGGTGCATTAAAAAATGCAAATAACTAAATTATCAGGAAAAGAAATGAAAATAGAAGATGAATGCAGCATGGAATTATATACTAGCAATCTGCCACTGGCATCAGAACTTGTTAAAATGCAATCAGGAAAAATATTCTTACTTTCATCAATAGATATAAACTATTATGTTTCCGCTTTAAAAGATTATTTAATCGAATACATCAAGCCGGACTCTACAGTGGGCCTGTTTCTTGATATGGGTACAATGGAGTTTTTACCGATGTTGATTTACAGAACATGCATTGAAATAGGTGCTACTGTTTTGAGATTTGGGTCTACAAATCTGGAAAGACAGATATGGCTTCTCAAAAAAATGAATGTAGAAGTTATTTGTTCTTCACCGAGTTTATGGAATATAATAAGTAAAAGTATAGAATCTAATAAGAAAGTATCATGGATTAACTGCATGAAATTTATCTCAAAAAAGATCGTTAAGGAACTAAGCAACATAAATGAATCAGTATGCACTTTAATAGAATTGCATGATATTCCGGCAGTTCTAATTGAAGATAAATTTAAAATGTTTCATTGCCCGGGATATATATGGAATGTAAATATGGATAATATAGAATACGGGTCTGGAGAATTATCAGTTAGCACACATTTTACTCAAAGTTTATCACTAAAAAACCATTATACTGGAATTCCAATTTGCAGTTACAATATTAATGAAAAGGACAAAGGATTCAAGCTTTATTTTGACATCAGTTTGGAAACAAGTAGCATTGATTTTGTTGTTCAAAGAGTGAGAAATATTCTGAAAAAATATCAATCTGATGTATTTGATCTGGAAAACATAAAAAAACCACTTGTTTTGGGCTCACTGACCAAAGTGGAATTACTAGTTACCCTAGAAGAAGAATTCTTATTCAGAGTAGAAGTTGAACAGGTAAGTCTGGAAGATTTTAAAACTCAGGAAAGTATAATTAATTTTGTCAGAAAGCAGATAGTAGTTTAAACTTTAAGGGGGTAGAGTAATGGCTGTAGCTGGTTGGTTAGAATATGAAAATAAGAAAAGGGTTAGTAATTACCAGTTGAATTTGTTGAAAAATACATTGGTGTATGTTAATCACTATTCTGAATACTATAAAAAAATGTTTGAAAGAATCGATCTGAATGTTTCAGATATCAATTCATTAGATGATATAAAAAAAATTCCTGTAACCACAAAAAAAGATATTGAACAGTTCGATGAAAAATTCTATTGCTGCAAAATCAAGGATGCAGTAGAAATTGTTCATACTAGTGGTAGTACGGGGGCTATGCCCATAGTAAATATTCTTAACAGTTGGGATCTGGATAGAGTGGCATATAATATACAATTAAGCTTTATGTGTGCCGGATTGTCAAAAAATGACATTGTTATGATAGCAACAACAATGGACAGCTTCTATATAGCAGGTATTGCATATTATATGGGATTGCAGAGGATAGGAGCATGTGTTCTCCGTGTTTCTCCCCTGAACCTAGAACAGCAAATCAACATGATTGAAAATTATGGTGTTACAGCAATTGTCGGGATACCTTCAAATCTAATAAAGCTGGGAGAATATAGTACAAAAAGGAAATGTGGATTTAGAAACGATAATGTTAAAAAATTAGTATTAATTGGTGAAACAATAAGAGATTCTTCCTTCAAATTAAATAGAGTGGGTGAGAAGTTACAATCCTTGTGGCCAGAAAGCAGACTCTATACA
>CAYYEC010000298.1:0-5350 GCA_964470745.1 uncultured Eubacteriales bacterium
TTTATTAGTAGAAGAGGTCCTTTTTTCTGAATCTGAAAAGTTTTGTTTTTTTATAAATGTAACAAATAAGAAAAATGTTATTGAAAGCAAAAATAACAAGAATAACTGAAAAATCATGTGTATTTGAAGCTGAGATATATATTTATTTAATTCTCCAGTTATGCTTGTATTAGTCAAGGATCTAAAAATAAAAAATATATTTAGTGATGAAAATAATAAAAACGCAGATATTATTGATTGAAAAAGCCTGTACATTTTTTGATTATCCAGAGTTCTCACTTATAAATCATTCCTCTCACTGTTCAATTTATTTATATTATTAAGAAACAAATGTTAACAATATTCTATATAATTTACAAGAATATGTAAATACTATTTCCCAGTGATATAGTTTTTAATTATGTTTTTTAATTATTATATGTAATATATTAAACATATTTTTTGAAATCTTGACTCATATTTAGTAGAATATTATAATTACACATAGAGAATAAAAGTTAAATAGATATGTTGCAATAAAAATTTTTCATGGAAGAATTATGCAACATATGAATTAAGGAATATGATTTTGCAATATTTGAATTAGTAATGTAAAAGATTTATTGCAAAACACATAGATAATTTAAGATATTTTGAGGAGGATAATAGATGTCAGGGCATTCAAAATGGGCAACCATAAAACACAAAAAAGGAAAAACCGATGCAAAAAGGGGTAAAATCTTTACTAAATTAGGGCGTGAAATTGCTGTAGCTGTAAAAGCAGGTGGACCGGATCCAAATGCAAATGCAAAGTTAAGAGATGTTATAGCAAAGGCAAAATCTGAAAATATGCCTAATGATACTATAGATAGGAGTATTAAAAAGGCAGCAGGAGAAGTAGATGCTACAAATTTTGAAGAAATTGCTTATGAAGGCTATGGACCGGGAGGAGTTGCTGTTATAGTAGAAGCTTTGACAGATAACAGAAATAGAACTGCAGGAGATGTAAGACATTATTTTGATAAATTTGGTGGAAATCTTGGGACATCTGGGTGTGTATCATTTATGTTTGACAAAAAGGGAGTAATCCTTGTTGAAAAGGCTGAAAAAATAAATGAAGATGAACTAATGATGCAGGCTATAGAGGCTGGTGCTGAAGATTTTAACACTGAAGATGAGTATTATGAGATTCTTACTGAGCAAAGTGATTTTTCAGCAGTAAGAGAGGCTTTAGAAGCATCAGGATATGAATTTATGTCAGCAGAAGTAAGTATGTTACCCCAGACAATGACGAAGCTTACAGATGAAAAACAAGTAACATTCATGGAAAAACTTGTAGATAGTCTTGAAGATTTAGATGATGTGCAAAATATTTATCACAACTGGGAACAGGATGAAGAATAAAAATACCAATAGGATATGACTTTAGAAACTCTCTTATATAAAAATTATAGGAGAGTTTTTTAGATAAATAATTAATATATAATAAAATATAATATAATATTATATAAAAGGAGTGATGATTTATGGAATTAAATAATGCAAATAATATTAATCCTCAAGATAATGACAAGGAGATTATAAATAAAAAAAAATTTAACTTTAAAGAGTATGGGAAAAAAAGCTGGGATGCCATATACAGTACTTTTTACAGGTTTCCGCTTACCATACTTATTTTTATTGCTATAGCCGGAATCATTATTTACCGTATGGAAATGCCCTATGAAAAAATAAAAGATATTAATAAAACATTAGACAGAATTATTGCCGTCCTTGTATTAGGAGTGCCATTATCAATGAGCTGTAAATTATTGATTGAAAAGATAGGTAAAAAGTATAATCTATTTGTATTGGTTGGATTTAATCTGATTCAAGTAGCTGTGCTGATTTTGTATTATCTGTTCCTGTTTCCAAATGCAAAGGATATAATACCTGTTGTTAGACTTATATTAATAACTTTTTCTCTGACTCTTACTTTTTTATTTATTCCATACTTAAAAAATAAAGAGAATTTTGAGATATATATTACAACTATTCTCACAAGATTAATAATAAGTGCATTTTTTACAATTGTTCTGGCTTTAGGTGTAATGGCAATTCTTTTTGCAATAAAATCATTGTTATATAGTGGATTAGATGAGGATTATTATTTATATACGTGGATATTATCTGCTTTTGTTTTTGCACCTATACACTTTTTATATAGATTTCCACACAAGGATGAGGTATTTACTGTTGATATGTATAATAAAGTGTTGAAAGTATTAATTTTGTATATTGTGCTGCCTATAATCAGCGTTTATTCAGTTGTATTGTATTTGTATTTTGCTAAAATATTAATTACCTGGGTTTGGCCTGAGGGAATAGTTTCATATCTGGTATTGTCATATACTGCAGTAGGAATTGCCTCAATTTTCTTAATCTCGCCACTTAGAGGGGGAAATAAATGGGTAAGAATTTTTACAGCTGTATTTTCAAAGATAATTTTTCCGCTTTTGGCAATGATGTTTGTTTCTATTAGTATAAGAATTAATGAATTTGGTTTTACAGAAAACAGATACTTTATACTGGTAATAGGAATTTGGGCTTCAGTGGCAATGATTTTCATAAATATTAAGAAAGGCAGAAACAATATAGTACTGCCTGTTAGTTTAGCTATTATTGCTTTCCTAACTGTTACTACTCCATTTATCAATGCATTTAGTGTTTCTGTGATAAGCCAAAATAACCGTTTTTATAATATTTTGAGTAAGTATGAAATGATTCAAAACGGAAAAGTAGTAAATAATAATAGAGATATTGAACTAAATGACAAAAAGGAAATTGTAGGGATACTAAGATATTTTAAGTATTCCCATAATATATCTCAATTAAAATTCTTACCACAGGATTTTGAGTTTAACAAAATGAAAGATTTATTTGGATTTAGTGAAGATATTACTTATGGAGAATCCTCTAGAAATTATTTTTATTATAATGTTACTGAAACCAGTGGAGTTGATATTTCAGGTTATGATATTTTATTTAAGAATGTACACTTTTTTAACGGTGATAATAAAGCTTTAGATGAAGAGATAAATAGTAACTATGGAAATATTAAGATTGATGTTAAAGATAAGTATACTTTGATAATTTTGCGTGATAAAGTTGAAATTATACAAATAAGCTTATTGGAACATATAAAATCAATAAACAGGAAATATAAGGATGAATCTGATAAAGGCAGTATTCCTGTTGAAGACATGATTGTGGTATCAGGAAACGATATTATTGGAGTCAAAATCCTATTTAATAATATTAATGGATATTCATATTTGGATGATCAGGAACTTGATATAAACAGCTTCGATTGTGACGTAATGATAAAAATTAAATAAATATTAGTGGTCTGAAAAGTTTGTTGTTCAGGGTAAGCAGACCACAAATAGAGGAAGTGGATTTGTAAAGCTTTGAAAAAACTGTGAAAGGGAAGCTTTATAAACCACTAGAAAAATGGGATTACCGAAAGATAATGGGCAATCCTTTTTTTATGCAGTTGTAAAGTGTGGGTGGTTATTGCCAAGAAAGGAAAATTTCAAGGATTAACACGAAAAGACTTTTATCAAAGATCTAATTGTAAAATCCCATATCCCTTTGCAATAATATCCTTAATTATCCTATCAAGTGCTTCTGTATTATCCTTTGAAACTGCATGTAAAAGTAAGACCTCTCCATTATGAAGATTATCCATGACCTTACTATAAGCATAATCTGCACCTTTTTGATTATTTACATTATAATCAAGATATGTATAGCTCCAAAATACTGGTTTGTACCCAAAATTTTTTATAAATTTTAATGTTCTTTCATTGTACTCGCCTTTAGGGAATCTGAAATATTCTATGTCAGCTCCATAATCAGATTTGATTTTATCATGAACATTTTTAACTTCCTTGAGCATTTTATCATCATCTATTTCTGGAAAGGATGGGTGACTTACAGAATGATTTCCAATTTTATGCCCTTCATCTATCATTCTTTTAACAAGCTTCGGATTTTTATTTAAATATGAACCTGTTATAAAAAATATGGACTTAATATTATTCTCTTTTAATACATCCAGAATTTTTGGAGTATATCCATTCTCATAGCCCTCATCAAATGTAAGATATATAACCTTTTTAGTAGTATCTCCTACGTAAATTCCACCATATTCAGATAGCAGTTCTTTTGCTTTACTTGGAATCTGCGGAGATTTTTCTTCACCAACCAATTTAAAGGACCAGCCGAATTTTTCGATTTTAGGACTAGTATTTTCTGAAATTTTAGATTCTGATTTTATTGGGACTGGTGCAGACATGGGAGTAACAGTAGGCAAAGGAGTCACTTCGATAGGTTTCGGAGCTACAGTAGGAGACAAGGACTTATTATCTATAGCAGCAGTTGAAATTGTATCTTGTTGTGCCTCATATACCTCATTATGAACAGCAGCTGCATCTGTATATTTCACTTCATCATTGTAGACTTTTTCAGTGTCATCTCCACAACCATTCAACAAAATGAATAAGATAATAACAAATAGAACATAAATTTTTCTCATTACAATTAAAGTTCCTCTCAATGTTATTTTAGGAACGATGAAATAATAATTTCCCATTTTTGAAGCGGTTATTTTTCGATATTGCTTCGTTGTCGTCAGTTGTAATAAAGCAATTATTGCGCCCTCCTCCGCCTTGCACTATCAAAAAATCCCTCGCTTTAAAATCGGGTATTATTATTTCATCGTTCCTTAATTTACGTAATATTAATTGTACCAATACTGATTCATTTTGCATATAGAATATAAAAAAAGTAGAAAATTAATTTCGGAATATACTTATTGTAATCATTATGTTCTTGATTTCAGTAAATGTCCGGTGGTATAATTATCTACTGTGAATTTTAAGACTCCATATGGTCTTTATAAAATAAATACTTGAATAATACTACTTATTTTTTGATGGCAGGAAGAGAGTACACTATGAATAATGAATTGGATTATAGATTGAAAAAGGTTAAATATATGTCGCTAAATAAAGATACTCAATTTTGGAATGGGCTTAAAAAAGGTATACCTATTGGACTAGGGTATATTCCAGTTTCATTTACATTTGGGCTGCTGGCAGTAAATGGGGGTATACCTGTTTGGATTGCTATATTGATATCCATGACTAATTTGACATCAGCAGGTCAATTTGCAGGAACATTGCTAATAATAGCCCAGGCATCATTTGTAGAAATAGCTATAACGACATTTGTTATTAATATTCGATATATGTTGATGTCTCTTTCGTTAACGCAGAAGATTACATCTGAGATGCCAGGAAAACAAAGATCCATTATTGCTTTTGGT
>CAYYEC010000299.1:0-5343 GCA_964470745.1 uncultured Eubacteriales bacterium
TTGCTATCCAATCGCAGGCAACCCATGTGCAGGAAGTAGTCATATTCTGCCCGGATGCATCGAAAGTATTATAGTAGAACCGTAAATGTAAAGTGTCACCAAATACCGCTGTATTTATGCGAGTCAGCGTTGCAACACTTGAAACGCTTTCCGCCTTTGCCTTAATTCTTATGAAGTTTTGATTTACCCAATGCTCTAGCATAAGTGCACCATGCATATCCTTACATATAAATACCGGAGCCCTTAGCATGCATTGAGCATTTACATGTACATTAACACCTCCTGCCATGTTGCACGCCCTTGCACCTCTTGCTATTGAGCTTATTAAAGCACCTTCCGTAGTTGCAAGAGGAACAATTGTATAACCATCCATATATGAGCCATTGATTTTAATTGGTCCTGCTATACCCAGAGGAATTTGAACAGCGCCTATATAATTTTCTATATTGCCTGCCAGAGTATCGGGGTTTTCATTGAATATAGTTTTATTTATATTTCTCAGGCTTGTATTAGTGTATTTACGTATCCATTCTTGTCTTGCCTCAATTGCTTCAGTCGAATAATGATGTTTACCAATGAATGCAGGTATCTTATTTACTTTTGTATGTGTAGGGTCAACAGGCTTATGTTCACCGGTATACTGGCCTAAAATACTTTTGTACTGCGCCTCTGCCCTTGGATTGCATGGGAAAGCATCAATATATGTCAGTCCACTTAAATAGTTATGGTATACATTAGATATTTTAGTACCTTCTATAATAAATTTATTATCTATTTTTCCCAAATACAATGCTACTATTTCTTCTGTTTTGCATATATTTATTTCTTCTTCCATCATTAT
This sequence comes from uncultured Eubacteriales bacterium, assembly GCA_964470745.1. Classification (GTDB taxonomy): domain Bacteria; phylum Bacillota; class Clostridia; order DSM-8532; family CAYYEC01; genus CAYYEC01. Next base: position 842 of record CAYYEC010000299.1, read on the forward strand.
TTGAAAGCCGTCAATTCCAAAATTTGATACTGAACCAAAAAATGTCTTATCATTATAAAAAAATATCACTTGAGGCGCATTTTCTTTTCTAAAAAATCTCCTTGCTGCTGTATTACTTATTTTCATTACCATACCTCCAATTTATATAATTTATCCTGCTTGTGCTTTTAACCTTACTACAAAAAGAAAAATATTAACTAAGTAATGCACGCTAAAACCAATAATAAAAAATAGTACTGCCTCCAAAATACCAGGGCTGTAAAAAACCAGCATAAATATCATACAGCCTACGACTGAATCAACTTGATCAATAAAAGTAAATATGCCTCCTTTTAGCCCTTTTGCATTTTTTCCGGGAGGAATTTGCAATCTTCTTTTTACATAACTATTAGGCAGTTCAAACAGTACATAGCTAAAGCCCCATATTGCACCGTAAATAAGCTCTGTAAACGGAGTTTGATATGTAGAATATTTAATTAAGGATATTTCTTTCGCCCATGTAAAGCTTTTTGTAATCAATCCTATAATTAAAAACCAAAAAGCTGTAAAAGCTATCATTCCGATAAAGCCCTTCCATGTTTTATTGCTACCAAATAAACGTTCCCCATCCTTTAATACTTTGCCGCCATCAATAGGAATCGCTAAATTCTTTAGTATTCGAAGCTTAACAAATATCATGTTACTGATTCCTGCAAAAATCAGGGGAGAAATTAAAAACAAAATTTTTAATATCAAAATCCAGAGCTTGTGTGTTATTTCATCGGAACATAACCTCAATAAATTATCTGCGGTAAGGCTTAATAAAGGCAGCAGAAAAAATGTGAATCCATAAATGTAAAAAGACTTTGAGATGTTTAAAGTGGGAGTTTTTATCAATCTTAGTTCTAAAACTAAAATTTGCAGCATGGTAACAATAAGCATTAATAAAAAAGCATCGGGCTTATTACTTAAAAACCAAAATATTATACCAACCACAAATGCAGTAATAAAGCATACCAGCGATAATATTGCCGTACCCCTTGAACCTAAATAATCAGTGTAAGTAATTATGCGTTTATCTCCGTCTTTCTCTGCTGCATTATGTGCATATTCATGTGCTATAACTGATAAATAGATAAAAAGCCCTAAAAGAAATCCTCTGCGTGTTAACTGATTTGCCGATAAAACTGAAATATAAAAAGGAATACAGCCAAATATTACATTTGAAAATAATGGTTTAATTAGTATCGGTATTTTATTAATATTTTTATAAAATATAGTGTAAAACACTATAAGCCCAGCTATTAATAAAAATATATTAATAATATTTCCAGTTCTTAGACAGCCAATATTAATAATGAAACTTAGAGCAATTAATAATTGCATATGCTTCATAAGCTCGCGTTTATTAATTCTCCCGGAAGGCAAGCCACGTTCAGGACTTTTTATTTTATCAACCTCAATAGAGAAAATGTCATCTACGGCTCTTATAATTAACATGCCAAGAAATACACAAATAAAAGCTATAATTGAATTAATAGTGTTATAAGGGTACATGCTTAATGAAGAAAAACACAAAATCATAGTTATTGGTATAGTAAATTTTAAAGGAAATCGCTCTGAAATAAACCTCCACATAATCATAACGCAGTACCTTCCTCACGTAAAATTTCTACAGTGCCTAAATCACCGTTTAAAATAAGCATATCACCGTCTTTTATAATTGATGCAATAGCTTCAAGACCCGCTACCGCAGGTATACCAAATTCACGTGCTACAATTGCACCATGAGATAACATCCCGCCATTTTCAAGCACTATACCCCCGGCAAGCCTAAACAATGGCACCCATCCGGGGTCAGTACTCTGGGCCACTATTATTTCGCCATGTTCTAGCTTGCTATCTTTAGCAGGATCAAGAATTACCCGGGCTCGGGCTTTTTTAAGTCCCCCAGAAACTGCAACCCCGGAGAAGCTATTATTCTTATTGTAAATGTTGGATTTTTTCGTATTACTATCGACATAGTACATACCTTTATCTCTTATAAAAAAGCCGGGCATTACATTCTTGTCATTTTCCTTAAAAGCTTTCTTCCTACGAATAATAATATCGTCAATCACTTCCGGATATAGGTACTTTCCAACAGCTAAAGCTCTTATTTCATCCCAATGAAGAAAAAATACGTCTTCACAATTATCAATAATACCTTTCGAAGCAAGCTTTGTACCTATAGCAAGAGCTATTTGACGAATCTCACCAAATAATAAGCTTCTAATTATCCGGCTTTGCTCTCTAAGCTTAATTGCGCGGTGAGAGTTCCTTATAAAAAAATTGAGGATAGCCTTCTTTAAAACAGGAAGCTTCTCTAGTAATTCCTTGTTATATTTCGCATTATCCGGAGCTTTTCTCTGATTGCTGCCGTTATTAAGCAATTCAGCATTAAAATATTTTAAAACCAAATTCCAGAATAAATCATGCTTTTCTTCAAATGTAGGTGCAACAATTGTGCAATCTTTATAACAGCGGCTGCCATAGTTATACATGAATTCGTTCAGCAAAGCCTGCGTATCAGTGTCCAGAGCTTTTTCAAGCGCATCGAATTCTCCAGCAATCAGAAGTTGTTGAAGTTGGCTTGATTTTCTAATCCTGCATGAAATATTATATATTAAATCTGACGGCTGTGTACTTCTTACTTCTATGCCCTGCATGAACTGGACTGCCAGTAAATCAGTATTTGGAGCATGGTTTTGTAACCACTTTTTTGTCAACAGCTTAAGTCCTCCAGGAAATACAGCAGCTAGAATATCTACTATTCCCGGATTATAATAATACTTGTTCACAAAATCTTCAAATAAACTATCTATGATTGATATCAGCTGATCCAGATTTAAATCTTTATAAGGATGTCTTCTCCAGATATCCCTGGTTTTGTAGTAAGTTTTTTGGTAATTATCAACATGGCGGTCAGCTGTTATATATATTCTTAACATGCAAATATAAAATATCAGATGCTTTAGCGGCTTTAGCAGGTTTGTGTACAAAACTTTATTATGCCGACTGGGTTTAAAGGTGTAAGGCACATTTTGTCCTAAGAAACTATCTATCAGTTTTTTTAACAAGCTTCCAACAGGAAGTAAATAAATACCTTCATACCAGTTACTTAAATTGTAATAAATCTTTCCTCCTTGAACTCCCGTAAAATTATCAACTACATATTTTACTTTATCTATCTTTCTATCACTCCATCCGAACAACCTGTACAGATTTCTAATATAATACTTATAGAATGTATCAACTACAGACCATGTGAACGGGGTAACTGCATTTGGAAAGTTCTCTACCATGTTTACATTTGTCCAAACTACTGTATTTTCGCCGCTAATTCCGGTGATAGGTCTGCATTGCAACAAAACAGCTCCCGAATGGTCAATACACCATTCTATATCAACCGGATGACAAAAATACTTTTCAAGTGTGAGAGAATATTTTACTAATTCTTTCAGAGATTCTGCAAAATGCTTGGACCAGCCCGTATCACTTTGCAATGTTTGAGTTGTACGGCTTACATATATCCTCTCAGGTGTAGTTTCTCCCGAAACAAGCTTCTCGCCTAAACCTTTAACCCACTCTATTATTATATAATCAGTAGATTTTTTTATAGGATCCATTGTAAATATAACTCCGGCATGCTCAGGATGCTTCTGTTCCTGAACAATTACACCCATTTGATGAGAAACTGTAAGGTTATTTTTATCCATATATTCCACTACTGTATTACTAAACATACTTGCCCAGCATTCTTTTATTTTTTCAACTACCATCTCAGTTTTTACATTAAGAAAGGTTTTAAATTGACCTGCCATTGAATGTTCCATACTGTCCTCCGCTGCCGAGGAAGACCTTACCGCATATTCGTCATATGCTTTGTGCCTGATTGCAGCTTCAATTTCTGATGATAAAAGAGGAAACAACCTGGAATTTATAATGGCAGTGGATAAATTTTTATAATCTCCATTATTAAGCATTTGATTAAGCCCATTATATGAACAAAAATCTAAAAAGGCTTTTGGAGTTATAACAAATCCATCGGGTACGGGATAACCGCTCCTAAGCATTATCGCAAGCCTTTCAGCTTTTGCACCTACCCCCAGATAAGTATTACATTTGGAACTATCAAGATAAACTATATAATCCATCATTTTGCTTTATGTATACCTCACAAACTTTAATATATTTTAACTTATCCTTAAGCAAGCTTTGCTTCCTTAGGATCTTTTTGCCATATCTGATTTTTTCTTATTCTCCCGGCAAAATTAAAGCATGGTTATTTTTCTATTAATATTTTTTTTACATTTTACATCTTTTTATTGTATTTTGTCAAAGGTTTTTTTGTAATAATTTGTAGATTTTTAGGAAGCAAGGGGACGGTTCTCTTGCTTCATTATATTTATCATGATATAATGAAGCAAAAAAAGGAGTTGATACCCTAATGCCGAGAAGAGCAAGAAATAAAAGCAAAACAG
>CAYYEC010000300.1:0-5342 GCA_964470745.1 uncultured Eubacteriales bacterium
ATATAATACTACAATTATATTATTAGTCAATAAAATCAAATATATATTTATATATTACAATATTGTGATATATAATGCAAGAACTTTTTTATTTTATCAAATATATTAAATTTTTAAATAATAAATATAATGGAAAATCTGAGAGTTTCCCATTATAATATAATAATAAATCATAATAAAGGGGTTAAAATCTATGTCTAAATTTATATTTCCAAAGAATTTCCTATGGGGTGTTGCTACGGCATCCTACCAGATAGAGGGCGCATATAAAGAAGATGGAAAAGGTGAATCAATTTGGGATCGTTTTTGTCATATTCCAGATAAAGTTGTAAATAGTGATACTGGTGACATAGCCTGTGACCACTATCATCTTTATCCTGAGGATGTTAAACTTTTAAAAGAGCTTGGAGTAAAAACCTATAGACTTTCATTGTCATGGCCAAGAATTTTCCCTGAAGGTAAAGGTCAACCTAATGAAAAAGGTATGGAATTCTATAAAAAGCTAATAAACTTACTTATAGAAAATGATATAACACCTGCAATTACACTTTATCATTGGGATTTACCTCAAAAACTACAGGACATAGGTGGTTGGGCCAATAGAAAAGTTGTTGAACATTTCGAATCCTATGCAAGATATGTCTTTAAAGAGTTAGGAGACCTTGTTCCAATTTGGATTACCCATAATGAACCGTGGGTCGTATCATTTGTAGGCAACTGGTATGGTGTTCATGCTCCCGGTATTACAGACTTTACGACAGCCCTTCAGGTTTCACACAATCTTCTGTTGTCCCATGGAAGAGTTGTAAAAGCTTACAGGCAAATGGACTATAAAGGTCAAATAGGTATAACTTTAAATATGTGTTCTTCTTATCCTGCATCTGAGAATGCTGTAGATATCGAAGCTGCAAAAATAAGTGACAGCCATAACATCAGATGGTTTGCAGACCCGGTACTTAAAGGCTGCTACCCTGAAGATTTAATTAATTTGTATAAGAAGAAAGGTATTCTACCTTTTATGCCAGAGGAAGATTTAAAAGAAATCAGTGTTCCTATAGATTTCTTAGGAATAAATTATTACAGCTCCCATCATATAGCATATGACAAAAATTCATATCCATTAGAGACTAAGGATATAGAGACTGGAAGAGAAAAAACTTTTATGGGATGGGAAATCTATCCAGAAGGATTGTATGATTTATTACTGTATCTTCATAATAATTACAATGGAATTAATTTGATGATTACTGAAAATGGCGCTGCCTATAATGATATTGTTAACCATGAAGGAAAAGTTGAGGATGATAACAGGTTGGATTATCTTTATAAACATCTTATTGAAGCTCACAAGGCTATAGAAAATGGCGTAAATCTAATCGGTTATTATGTCTGGTCATTTATGGATAACTTTGAATGGGCTGAAGGCTATAGCAAAAGATTTGGTATTACTTATGTGGATTACAAAACTCAGAAAAGAATCCTTAAAAAGAGCGGTCTATGGTACAAGGAAGTTATTAAAAATAATGGATTTTAAGTGACAGTCTGACGGTTCGAGACCACTGAAAAAGTCACTTTTTTTGAAAAATGAAGCCCGAAACCCGCCTAACTTCGTTGGTTGTTTTTCAAAAATGGTACTTTTTCAGCAAGAACCATCCCATTGGTATGCTCACCATTTTATATCTCTCACCATAGTGTCAGCTTTATAGCGAACGGGTCAATTCATCTACCAACATACTAATAACTTCCTTGTCCATTTTTTTAATATTTTCAAGGGTTTCCATCAATTTATGAATAATATTAGGGTCTTTCGTAAAATTATACTTAATGGCTAGATTTAAGGTTTTTATGCAATGATTTTCTAAATTTTCTATAATTTTCATCGCCAATGTGTTTCGCGATAAATAACCTCTAAACTTTAAAAACTCAACCCGTAATCTCATTAAAGTTTTGTGATCAATTAAAAAAACAAATGATCTCAAGTCTATCAATTCTTCACCATTCTTATCAACAATCTTTTTTACATAATCGTAAAGAACGTCGTAACATCCAATGCCGAAACATATATTTCTATCTTGAGGTCTAATATAGTTATCAAGATTCCCTAAGTTATTCCTTGATAGTAAATAATCATTTAATAATTCAATAAATAAATTTAAATCAAATTTAAATTTGGTATCAACAACTTCATATAGGTTAGCACTAGCTTCATATATCTCCCAAGGAAAACTATCAAGAAGTATAAACGCTTCATTTATAAGATCAAAGGAAACTTCGATAGATTTATATTTACCGAGTTCGAAATTATCACATATGGAAAAAATTTTTTCAGATAGATTATAGCCATAAATATAGTTTGGATGATAAAAATAATTTTTCTTTCCATTAAGCAAAGGTATAAAATACTGGTCTAAAATATTACTTACATAGAAACCATTGTTTAATGCATATACTAAAAAATTGGAAAAAGTATTATACTTTTCTAATATAATACCCATTGGAACGGTATATTTCCTAATGAATGGGCATAAATCATATAGATTAACTCTCTTATGATGTTCACCACTAGGATAAAACTTAATTCTCCCTTCCCCGTTATCACCTATAACTGCTACTGTTTGAATTAAATAATTCATAATCCAATCATAAGCAGTTTCTTTATTTTGAATTATTGAAAGCAAAAAATTATCTTCTGGCCAGGCACGTAAAATATTATCCTTTAAAGGTAGAATAACTTTTTTACACAAATAAATACCTCCTTTTTGATAGCAAGTCCTATAAAATATAGGACCTACTTAAAGTATTATACCTTGGACAAATAATTTCTATAATTTTGCATTTGCTTAACAATTTTACCTATCCCAGTAATCAATAAACCTTTGCACGCCTTCATCAGCACGAAACATATCCTGTCAATTTGTTCCTCTTATTATTACATGATAGATACCGTGTTACTCTTTTTTCTTGCTGCCCCTAGCATCTTATTCTCTTTATGTTTTGCATAATTATATTAATATTTGTCAATACCATAGCAACCATCCCCTTAGTATGCACCCAGAAAAGCTGAGTACTCTTAGTTGCTCAGCTTTTTCGGAACAAACTGCAATTCGCATCTACTCGAACTATCCCATTGACACACCGTCATCTCACTGTCACGCTTAAACCTTGGTCATAGCAAATTTGATTTCACCTTGAGCTGCTACTTTTCCATCAACTGTTGCCTGCACTTTTGCTTTCACAACTCCCATTTTTGATGATAAAATTTCTGCTTCCAGTTTTAATGTATCACCAGGCATTACCTGTTTCTTAAACTTTATAGAATCAATTCCCGCAAAAACACCCAATTTACCTTGTTCCTCTTCTTGTGCTGCCACAGCAATACCTGCAGTCTGAGCAAGAGCTTCAACAATTAGAACTCCAGGCATTATAGGAAATTCCGGGAAATGTCCTTGAAAGAATGGTTCATTCGCTGACACATTTTTTATACCCACAGCTTTCACACCTGGCTCAAGTTCAACTACTTTATCTACCAATAGAAATGGATATCTGTGCGGTATTAACTTCCTGATTTCAACATTTGATAACATTATATATACCCCCTGTTTGGAATTGAGAATTGAGAATTAAGAATTGAGAAATAAAACACATACTCAAATCACAAATCTATCAACACTCGATTAAATTTTTCTTAATCAATCATTTTACTGATAAAATTGTACACTCTGAATCCTCAACTGTCAATTCTTAATTCTCAATTGCCTTTACAACTATTCCTCCACCAACAAGCCTCTCTCTGCCCGCTGAAGGACTATTTACAATTTGTCCATCTATAATCATTTCAGCAGATGCCCCACCATCAAGCATTGCCGCATCCTTTATTCCATATTCTAATAGAAATTCAGCTAGTTCCTTACCTGTAAGGCCGGTACTAAAATCTGGTTGTCTTCCATCAACTGTTATAAAAACTATAGTTCCATCTTTCTTTATACCTACAGCTGTTCTTGGGTCATGATTTGACATTACACCTATCCAATCATCTTTTTTGGGGACAACAATTTTGCCATTTTTTAAAATCCAGCTTCCACATTCATATGCATTTAAGTCAGCATCCATATTTGACTCATATTCAAGATATATTTTATCTCCTTCTCTGATTTCGCTATAAGTAGAATTTATTTGAGGCTTTATATAGCTAATTAATATACCATCTCCGGGGACCTCAGTTTCACTGTTTGAATCTACTATTTTTTTTACTATATTACCCTCTACAACATATGAAATGTTATCGACTTTTAGTCTATTAGTCCTTCCATATTCTTTAGTATAAACATTAATTTCACCCGCTTTAGCCTCCATGGAATTAAATTTATCTACTATTATCCTGTTATCGTCGTCTGTTAAAAATAGTTTTGTATTAAATTCTTTTAATTCTGCTCCATCCTCTTTTATAACAAGAACCGGAAATTTATCAATTCCTTTTGATATAAGCTTTCCTTTGATTACAACCATTCCGCTCGGCTGCCCATATTCATAAAAGAAACCGCTATTTATGGTAGCATATGCCCCATTCCTTTTATGAATATCGCTTAAGTATTCAAATCCAAATATACTATCCTGAGCAAGTACCGGCAAAATCTGAATTTTATTATTTTTATTTATTTCCAATAAATGAATATTCTGAAGGTATCCATTTATTTTTTCTGACAAATGCTTATATTTTACATATTGAGAAATATAATCTCCAGATTTTTTCTCTACGTTATTAATAACCTCAACTTTTTTTTCTTCACTCAATAAAAAATGCCCTTCATTTAACTTCCCGATTGGCATTTTATCTATTGAAAGAATTATTAATATGATTAAGAACGCTGATGCTATAAGGAAATATTTATTTCTTTTCGTCAATTTTATTTGTATCCCCTTCACTATCTACAATATACTTTGCATTCATTTGTCTGCTTAATTGTTTATACATTTGGTTTGCAAGTCCAAAACTATTAGTCTTGGATGCTTCATCCATTAGCTTCTCATCCATCATAGATTCAAAAATATCTCTACCTGCTGCTTCAGATATTAATTCAGATTTTGGAACTGTAGCTTTCATCTGTTTATACATCATTTGAAGGAATATTCCTTCAAATTCATTGCAAACTTTCTTGAGAGCCTCTTCATCTTTATTATCAAAAGCCTTTTTCAGCTTCTTTGCAAAATCATCATCAGAAGTCTTATTCTTTATGTTGTCCATATTCTGATTTGAAGTTGTTACTCCAATTTTACCGATATCCATGATTTGATCCTTTCATTGGTGGTTGTATCTGTACTCTCCGGAAACGAGACATGGGGAC
>CAYYEC010000301.1:0-5338 GCA_964470745.1 uncultured Eubacteriales bacterium
TTGTATATGTCTCCCAAGTTACCTGTTTAAAATCAACCCCTGGGAATATATCCTGTAACAACTCTTTCACTTGTCGTATCGAATTCAATTCCTGCTGAACTTCCTTTATCCTAATATATGGTATATAGCCATTAAACTTATTTCTCAAAAATTCTATGTAATCTTTTTTCTCTTTTGATTTTATACTACTATTTATCTTATAGCCGTCTTCTACTTTATTAATTACACCTACATCAAGTAATTGACGTAAAATATTAAAAAGAGTTTTATTACTATATTTAGCTGTATTATGTTCTGCCAAAGAATTAAAGGTTACACTTTTATCTAATTTGAATTGTTTAAAAACTTCGTAGCATACATTTGGTCTTTGACGTAATATATAACTTTCACCAATCATTTGTACTTCACCATATACTAAATATTCCCTAAACACATCCCAATAAATATTATATTTTGGTCCTGAACGTATAACTAATCTTTTATTTATTAGAGACGTCAATGTTTTACTATCAATTACTACATCTATCTCAGTTATATCAAACATATTTCCTTCATCAGCTTTTTTAGCAATATATCTAAGTGCACTTAATTCATCAGAATTAACCGCTTCAAGGTCTTTTTCAAATAGAGATTTAATATTCAATTCTTGTTCCATCAACTCATCACTAGTAACACCCTTATTAATCTCATTAAAAGTATGTATACAGAGCTTCTTTGTTAACCACGGAAATCCTTGAGAACTTTCAGTTATTCTCCGCTTAATATTAACATCAAGTTTAAAATCAATAGACTTTTGCAGCTGATTAATAACTCCACTTACTTCTTTAGAATCAAATTCTCTCATTTCAATACAAAATGTTTCGTTTTTAAGAACCTGCCATAAATGGTATGCTGTATGTTGTATAGGTACTGTAATTTCAGTTTTCCATGAAAAACCAACAATAATATTTGATTGTAGGTTATTGACATCAGTGAGAAACTTATAAAAAACTTCAAATATTGACTCTTTTCTAAATATATCCTCAAATTGGTCAAAAATTATCACTAAATACTTGTTCTTCTTATCTAAGAAAGCTAATAGTTTTAAAACAAATTCAGACCCCAATACATCAAAGCTAGAAAGTATATTAAAATCCTCAGTAACTTCAAAACCTTCTAAAAATCCATCTTTCAATGCGCTTTCATACATTTTCTTCAGCGCTAAACCTACAAAATTACTCGTTGTTGCACTTCTTGTATCAACTGCAAATACAAATTCCCTCTTTTTTCTAATTTTTGTTTTGCTCTTATCCCTTATTGTAGAAACTAATGAGCTTTTCCCCCAACCTGACTTACCTTCAATATAAAAGACTCTTTTTTCACTATTATTGCTCTCAATATTATTAATAAATTCATCATATTTTTTTATAATATCTTTTCTACCAACAAAATGTTTACTTGCAGTAGGTAAATAATCAAACCATTCTTCACTTCTTTTAACTTCAACTATAGATTCAAGTAAATTAAGCTCATTTCTTTCATCATTTTTGGGTGAAGAAAGTACATCTTCTTGTAATGAATAGTCAACAAATGTTAAATCTGAGATTTCTGAGATATACTTTTGTAATTTTAAAATAATATTTTCTTCTGATACATATTTATTATCTTTATCGACGACTGTAAATTCTGTAGATAGTGTACCTTTACTAATCAGTAATACTTTATAAATACCGAAGAACGTATAAACAACAATAACTTTAACAACATTACTATTAGGTAATTCGTCTAATTTTGAAATAGCTCCGGTTTCCTCAAGAAAACTTATGACTTTTTCAGGTCCAAAAAATAGAGATTATTGTATTTTTTATTTTCATTTATTTCGCTAATTAATCCTGCAACCTGATGTGCAAACTGTGTTGTTGAGATAAAATAGCCAAAGTCTGTATTTTTAAACTCAGTATTGAAAACAAAACTCTTTATATCATTTGAGCTTAAGTTGTCCTTAGCTTTACACTCAACATATAAAGTTTCATTCACTCTGTCCTTGTGCTTAGCAATTAAATCTATCTCCATGCCAGTAAAATTAATTCTTTGACTAACTTCATATCTATGAGTTTCGATTATTTTTGCCACTAACTCTTCAAAAAATTCACCTTGTACTATTCTATTATTCTCTTCATTAAATATAATTCTAAATCCCTTCTTAAACATTTCTCCACCTCCTAAGTTTACTAATTTTTAAGTTAGAATATAAAACTACCTCATTTATGATAGACTCACCGTACCGTATTCTTAACTTACTTAATGTATTTTCTAATTAATACTCTACAACTAATTTCCAATTATAGACATTAGTTAAGTTATATATTTATAATATTATATCAAAATACGACTTTATAGTATATAAAATTTTTATTATTTACTAAAAATTTCAAAATAATAAATACGCTAATATTACTGCATAGAATTTTACAATACTTTTTTTAAAAAAGTAAATAAAACGACTTGCAAATTTGGTTAAAATGTTCTAGAATAATTTGGTTATTTAGTTCGAATTAAAAGGTTACATAAAATATTTTTTGACACAGCAATTTATTGTTTCCCTTTAAAAATCACTTCAAAGGCTTCATTCAGTTTTGCTTTGATGTTTTTAAAAATTGGGGGGGGATTTGTCTGGGTTTTACTCCGAAGTGAACTTGCAGAGAAAAACTCCGCTGCAATTCATCCGAGCAATGCTCGGATTTTATAGTGCAGAATAAAGAAGATAACTCATATATATATCAGAAGTTACGGAATTATCCGGCTGTATGGCTAATAGGAAGCCATACCACGAAATCTTGGCAAATGTTAAAATCGCTTTAAATAATTGGAAAGCCTGTTCCAGTGCCAAAGGGAAAACTGGCTTATGCGTAAAGAATTATTAAGCCCTTAAAAAATTTGAGACTTTTTTAAGGGCTTTGTTTTTTACAATGCAATCTATTTTCCTATAACGTAGTTGTTAAAGTAGCCTTTTTTGGCTTCAGCAAAACCCTCCGAAGTCAGCTAACGAAGCCCATCAAAAACAAAGGGTGAAGGGGAAAAAACTTCAAAGAATGTTTACAGAGTCGCTTTAAAGTTTTGTTTACCGTAATATTATTATGTCTACCTATAGGATAAACAAAAGCCCAAGAATAGTTGAGAATTTAACGTCTCAATTATTCTTAGGCTGTGGTTTACCAACCTACAACGTAGTTGTAGAAGTATACTCTACCTTTATCGTATCATCCTTTTGTCTTACCATTTTTGCCTTGTTGCCGTTGCCGTCCTCGATTGACAGCTTTTCCAGTTTGCACTCTACAAAAAAGTTTACGGCTGTGCTTTCTACAAATCCTGCCCAGTTTATTTTTTCGTTTTTTTCTTCCATGATGTAAGCCTCCTTTATCTTTTGTTACTTGGATATATTATCATTTTTTTGAGTGTTGGGAATAGGAGAAACAATGACCAAGAACGATTGAGGTCTTGGTGTTTCAATCGTTCTTGGTTTGTTGCTATGCCAAAATGGGTCGTCTCTATTTGGCTCTTATAGTGTCAGAGGTGTTGCCAATAACCCTTTCCCATTGTTTAGCACTCGTAATGCTCTATACTATAAATACTGAAACATTCACATATAATTTTTGAATCATAAATAGCACTTACTTTAACAGGTAATTCAAGTTCTCTAACCTCGCTTATAATAATAGCTTGATTTGATTGGTCATTTAACCTAAACCATCCCTCACCAATGTAAATATCATTATTAAAAAATTGAGAGGGAACCCATAAATCAGAGTAAATCCAATCTCCTGTTACTATTTTATTAAAAACAACTTGGTGAACTTTAATTACTCTGTCTAAGGGAATAAACAATTCTCCATTTAAAACACTACATGCATTTTCATCTAAAGTTGCAGGAATTTCCTTGGACAAATAAGCAACTTTTTTCATTTGTGGAGTATACCCTACAAACCCACCATAATTTAATAATTTAATCCTGTACTTCGACATAATTCCAATATATTCCCCATGTTTAAGCTCCTCACCTCTTAAAGGTGAGATAATAGAGGGAACCACTTTATTCCCTTTTAACTTAACAGGTTTGCATTCATGTTCTATTAGTAAAAAAGCCATAATTTCAATGTCCCTCCAGTTATAAAAAGACTTATTTTTTACTTCATAACATATTCACCCTTTAGTACCCTTCTAATATCATCAAGTAATTCTTGCTTTAGACCCTCACCGATGTTGTAATTATTAATTATTGAGCGTTTAGATAATATTTCAAGAGTCTCAGGTGAATAGCCTTTTTGTAAACCTTTTTTGTATTGCTTCCAGTGGATTACTTCTTCCAACATATCAACAGATCTGAGCTTTTCAGGATTCCATCTAAACCATACACCCGATTCAATGGATTCTCCACCAAATACCCCAATAGTTCCATTCATATCTGCTTTTTTAATAGTTCCTCCTGAAGCCCTTACTTCCTTAAGCATCCTAGCGAACTTGGTACGCATTGGATCCCATTTTGGTAAGTCCTTTACTAAAGATGCAAATCCATCACCAGCTTTGCCAAAGTCTGAAGCCCACGCATCAATATTTTTGGATAATGTAGAGTTTGTACTTGCTCTTTCTATTAATTTTATCTCATCCGAATACTTACTCATATTTACAATAGACTTTAGAGATTTTAAACCTTTCAAATCAACGGCTGAAAGGATTACATTCCCAACTTTAGCAAAAGTACTCAATTTCTTTCCAGTAATTAAATCCCCACCTGGTAACTCACCTATACTTTTCGCAAAAGAAACACCAGGAATAGAATCTAACAAAGCTGATGCAGTTTCTTTCCCTAATTCTTCTGCTCTCCGAGCACTTTCATTTCTCCATATTTCTTTATAATCAGAATTAGCATTTAGTGATTCAACAACATTGTTTATTCCTTCTTTAGTAAAAAGACTGCCGTCAATAAACGACTCTAACACATTTTTTAAGGCTCCATCATCATTTACTATTGCTTCGTTATCAAGTAGTAACGTAGATATTGTCAATATACTTGCACTTGTTTCATTAATTGCTTTATCAAAGATACTAGGAGTATTATTATTTCTTTTGACGAAAAACTCCCATATGTTCTGTCTACTCTCTAACGAATCTAATATATTTACATTAGAACGTAGTAATGTTAGAAGGTCGTAAGCTGATATAATTTCTTCATTTGAAACAGGATTAATGTTATTTTCCGTTAAGAATTTTCCAATGTCTAATCCTAAATCTTTAAGGTTTCCTTCATATGCAAGATTTAAGCTTGAAATATATTCAATATCAATATTTGTTATTTGTGGTG
>CAYYEC010000302.1:0-5331 GCA_964470745.1 uncultured Eubacteriales bacterium
CCTGTATCCTTGTCTGTGCTGCCAAGCGTTTTCTCAGCCGATACATTAGAAATATATACTCCAAATATTCCCGTTACTATTCCCAACATAATTATCTTTTTAAATACTTCTACTTTCTTGAAATATTTTTTACCAATGCTCATTATTATCTCCCACTCTTCAATACTGTAACATTAAGTTTATTTATTTTACTTTTTCGTTTAGAACCGTGAAATTATATTTCCATTATAAATTATGTCTATATGATTTTCAAAGATTTTATAATAGTTTTCTACAATAAACGCATAAAAATAAGAAATAGTGCTATCCAAAGTTGATTTTCTGCTTAAAAATCTATATTTCAAGTTACTTGTTAACAATAATTGTAAAAAGTTATTTTGTTTTTAAAAAATTATATATAAATTGACTAACCCCCATGAAATATTAAAAATTTCATAGGGGTTAGTCAATAGTTTGAACGCCTCCTTAAATGAGGCTTTTTTATTTACTTTTATTAAAATTTAGGCTCTATCAAACCATAGTCACCATTTTTTCTTTTATATACTACATTTACTTCATCAGTATCTGCATTTGAAAACATATAGAAAGCATGCCCAATTAAATTCATTTGCAATACCGCTTCTTCAACTGTCATCGGTTTTATAGCAAACTTCTTGGTTCTTGCTATTTTAAACTCATGCTCTTCCTCTATATTTTCTTTTACTATAAAATTATTTGCTTTAAAAGCATCTTCCTTTAATTTTTTCTCCAATTTAGTTTTATTTTTTCTAATTTGTCTTTCCAATACATCTATAGCTTTATCTATGGATGTATACATATCTTCATGTGATTCTTCAGCTCTTAAAACTACCCCGTGAAAATGAATAGTTACTTCAAATATTTGCCTTATCTTTTTTTCTACACAAAAAGTAACATGTACTTCTGTATTAGGCTCAAAAAACTTTTCTAATTTACTTAACTTTTTAATTGCTGTGTCCTTTAATGCTTCTGTGACAGTAAGGTTTTTACCACTAATAATGAATTTCATATCTGTCAACAACCCCTTTCGATTTCAAGAACTGTATTAATTCATTCCAGAGAACTAGATCTTATTACTAATATTATGCTTACCAATAATATAATATAAAGCTTGTCCTCTAAAACTGTTTATTAGAATATTTTTACCCTAGAGTTTTATGAATAAACAAAATTTATTTAGATTGTTAAATTTATTTTTCGTTTTTGTTAATAATTTGTTAGGAAATATTGCCTCAAATCTAACATAAAACCATTTACATAAGAAGTTATCCACAGGAGTTATCCACAATAATTCACAAAACGAATGTTTTGTGAATAAATTTCTGTGTATAATGTGTATAAACCTGTGTATAACTAATATTTCTTCGTTTGAGGTGTGGATAAATTATTTTCCATATATTTCATAAATATTTTTTAAAACACAATCTTAATAGGTTGAATTTATTACTTATTTGAAATATAATCTATAGCAAATGTAACTGCATAAGGAGATGTATCAATTGAAGCTTTTGAATAATCTTGAAAAAAAATTTGGAAAGTTTGCTATAAGAAATTTAATGATGCATATTATTATTCTGACAATGGCTGTTTTTTTATTTAGTAAATTAATGCCTCAATACAACATTGAAAGTAAGCTAACTTTAATACCCTACTTTGTTTTAAGTGGCGAAATATGGAGACTAATAACATATATCTTTATTCCTCAGACAACCTCTATCTTTTGGATTATTTTTATTTTATATTTTTATTATATGATAGGAGCTAATTTGGAACATGAATGGGGTAGTTTTAAATTTAATGTCTATTACCTTATCGGAATGCTTGGCACCACTCTGTCTGCTTTTATAACTGGAGCACCCGCTACGGCCTTTTATTTAAACATGTCACTGTTTTTAGCTTTTGCATATATTTTTCCAAACTTCCAAATACTGCTTTTCTTTTTCTTTCCAGTTAAAATTAAATATTTAGCATGGTTGGATGCTTTTTTACTTGTATTCTGGTTTCTAACTGGAAGTATAAATACCAAGCTGTCTATAATCGCTGCAATAGCTAACTTTCTATTATTTTTTGGTAAAGATATACTATACTATTTAAAGCATAGAAGAAAATCCTATTATCACAAGAAGAATTTTTCTAGTAAGATTCCAATTAAGAGTTTTTATCATAAATGTACTGTATGTGGTATTACTGAAAAAGATAATACTGAGATGGAGTTTAGATATTGCAGTAAATGTAATGGAGATCATGAATTCTGCATGGACCATTTAAATAACCATGCCCATATTGTTAAAGAAGAAAGATAATAATCATAGAATGTAATATAGTATATAATTACATTCTATGATTATTTAGTAGTTTTTGTTCTAATGCTTTGAGTTCTTTAAGCTGTTCATCAATTTTTATTGAGTTTTCTTTTATCAAGTTCTGACTTACCAATTGAACTATTAGACTTGAGTGCCAGGAAACTAAAACATCACTATCTGTGCCAACATTAACTGTTGTTCTTATATTTGTACTCATTTATTTATCATCCTTTCTCATTTTATTCTACTACATATTATTATACGTAGTATTCTTTATAAAAGTTTAAAAATTTTGTAAACATTTTGTAAATTTAAAATTTATACTATATAGTTTAGGTTTATGAAAAAATAATAATGTAGCTAATTTTATTAGCAGAATAGAACCGTTTCAACTAATAAAATTAGCTGTTTCTAATCATAAACCATATAGTATGCAGGCCACTAGGTTATACCATTCATATATCCATTCTCTGCAAAGCTGAAATATTTATCACCAGCGACAATAACATGGTCAATCACATTTATTCCAATAGCATTTAGTGCTATATAAATCTTTTTAGTTACTTCTATATCTGCAGTAGATGGCTTTAAACTCCCACCTGGGTGATTATGAGCTAATATCACACCATTAGCCTGATGTCTTAATGAGGTTTCAACAATAAGTCTTGGATAGACTGGGGCCTCATTAATAGTTCCCTCGTGGACAAGTGCAGCATAATTCACTCTATTTTGAGAATCCAGGCATATTACATAAAATGCCTCATATGTTCTTCCGGCAAAAAGTGATACAGCATACTCTCCTGCTTTTGAAGAACTATTTATTTGTGGCTTATTTCCCCATTTCCCTCTAAAATATCTCCTAGATAATGATGGAATCAAAGAAATAAGAATTGCTGTATTCTCACTTACTCCACATCTTTTACATATATCCTTAGGGTCTGCCTCAAAAAGTCCTGCTAAAGTTCCAAATTCTTTTATTAATTTGTGTGCAAGCTCATTTGTATCTCTTATTTGAATAGAATAAAACAAAAGAAATTCTAAAACCTGATGATCTTCAAAAGCATCCATACCTTCTGCCAAATATCTGGCTTTAACTCTCTTTCTATGTCCTTCATGCAATTTTTTATCCATAAGCTCCTCATTTATAACATATAAATTTATCAATACAATATTAATAGACATATTCCTTAAACCAAATAAAATTTCCTGCTATTTTGAAAAAATATTTTTTGTACATCTAAAAAAGTGATATACTCTAAGAAAAGAAATTCTTTTAAAGGAGGAATTTAATTGGTTAAACCATCTTTGAAACTTACATTCGGTGAAGAGCTCGCAAATACCATAACACATGGAGTTTCTGCGCTATTAATTTTATTCTCCCTTCCATTTATATCCATAATCGCTTACACAAATGGGACTTTTGTTGATGTGTTAGGGGTAACAATTTTTTGCATCTCAATATTTATGATGTTTCTTATGTCAACTCTATACCATGCCATGCAATATGAAACCCGTCATAAGGATATTTTGCATATACTCGATCATATCTTTATTTATGTTGCTATTGCAGGTACATATACCCCAATTGCATTATCAGTAATTGGAGGATGGCAGGCTATTGTTATATTAGTAATTCAATGGATAATGGTTCTTTTTGGTATACTTTATAAATCAATATCTAGGCATTCTATTCCAAAAGTATCTTTATTTCTTTATATGATAATGGGATGGACTATTGTAATTTTTATGCCATTATTTTATAAAAATGCAAACCCTCTGCTCTTTTGGCTAATTCTTGGCGGAGGTTTGTTTTATTCAGTGGGAGCAGTTTTTTATGCTAAAAAAGGATTTAAATTTCATCATATGGTGTGGCATATCTTTGTATTTTTAGGAGTGCTTACACACTTTATAGGTATTTGCTTCTTTATGTATTATAGATAACGAACAATAAAGTTAAATTTATCAGAAAAGTTAGGCGTTAGATAATATAGATGTCGAACTACATTTAAAATTTAATTCTAAAGTTCGACATCTATAATGAAGATTTTCAAATAAATATAAAAAGAGTTCTATTTTTTAATCCTCCTATCTATTATTTATAGTGATTAATTAATATTGAGAGGAAAAGAATGAACCCCTTTTTAATAATTTTTTTTAACTTTATAGTAGGAACAGCTAGCCTTATGTTTGGTGTTAATTTAATGAGTCATGGTCTGGAAAATACTAATTCAAGGATTATTAAAGAAGCTCTTTCAAAATTTACCGGAAAATTGTCAACATCATTTATAACCGGGACAGCAATAACAGCCATTGTTCAGAGTAGTACAGCTGTCACTGTTATAACAGTAGGATTTGTGAATTCTGGACTTATGAAATTACCTCAAGCAATTGGCATTATATATGGTGCAAATATTGGCACAACAATTACAGCACAGCTTATGTCCTTTAAGCTGACAAATATTGCATTGCCCGTACTCATATCTGGATTTCTAATTAGAATATCCTGCAAAAGAAAGACAGTAAAGAATATCTCTACTGCTATTATGGGATTTGGTTTTATGTTTCTAGGCCTTAGTATATTAAATCTGGGAGTACCCTATATTAAAGAAAGTCAATTTGCATACCATATCTTTAAGACCTATGGAAACAATCTAATTCTTGGCATTATGCTGGGAATGATGACTACTATGCTTGTTCACAGCAGTAGTGCAACGGTGGGATTGACAATAGTGCTATTTAATTCCGGATTAATTACTTTCGGAGCTGCGATGGGTTTAACTCTTGGAGATAACATAGGTACCTGCATTACAGCACAGCTTGCAAGTCTAGGCACAACAATAGCTGCTCGAAGAACAGCCTGGGCACATACCTTATATAACATAATTGGAGTATTTGTTGCACTGGTTTTTTTAATTCCTTTTATGGAAATTGTAAAATGTTTTACAAGCTTAATTGGCCAGGGTAGTCCAAGGCTTATTGCAAATGCTCATACGATATTTAATGTATTGAG
>CAYYEC010000303.1:0-5320 GCA_964470745.1 uncultured Eubacteriales bacterium
TAGTTAAAAAGCACTTCCATTTTGAGCTTTGCATTTTTTCGAATGAAAGTTTGGCTTTGTCCACATCTTCAAACATCCCAAACACTGTTGGTCCACTTCCACTCATCAAGCTGCCCATTGCTCCCGTCTCTACCAATCTGTTTTTTATATCGTTAATAATCTTATATTTCTTAGCAGTAACAGATTCTAAAACATTTTTCATATTCTTAGCAATATACTGTAAATCATTTGCTTGTATTGCTTCGATAATTTTTTGAGTATCAGGCCTTTCTGAAATTTGAAGCAAATTAAGGTTATTATATACCCAGGGTGTGGAAACACCTACCTTGGGTTTGACAAGAATAATGTATATATTATTCAAAGAATTCAACCTAGTTAATTTATCACCGATCCCTTCAGCAAGCATTGTCCCACCCTTTATGCAATAGGGAACATCTGCACCTATTTGGCTGCCTAAGTCCATAAGCTCATTTTCAGCTAAATTCATACTAAAAAGTTCGTTTATGCCTTTTAAGACACTAGCAGCATTAGAACTACCTCCGGCAAGACCTGCTGCAACAGGAATATTTTTTTCAATCTCTATTTTTACACCTTTTTTTATATTACTTTTTTCTAATAGTACCTTAGCAGCTTTATATGCAATATTTTTTTCACCAGAAGGTACAAATTCTGCATTACAAATAACTTCTATACCTTTCTCTATAGTGCTTATTTTTATATTATCACTTAAATCTATAGATTGCATAACCATTTCCAAATCATGATATCCATCTTCTCTTTTTCTTATAACATCTAAAGATAAGTTTATTTTTGCTCTAGCTTTTAAATATATTTTATCCATAAATCCCCTTTGAAACATGTTTATAATGATTTAGTAGTTTTATATATAGATGATATTATATACAAAATACATTCTAATTTCAATAAAAAGTGCTTCAAAACTTAATCACACATATTTAATATTATACATAAATACATTGCATATTTAAATATTTCTTTTAATTTTTTAAAATTTCAAAATATAAAAACATTGACATTTACCTAAATAAATAATAATATTTATATATTGTAAAAGATATACATCTTATTATATTTCAAATATAATAAGATGTATGGTTTTGGAGGCTAATTGATGAGAAAAGTTATTAAAAATACGAATAAAGCAATTAAAATATTTGTTTTGGACGATGAAGTTGGAATAGTTGATTCAGTTATCTCTTTTCTCGAAAAATATGATTTTGAATGTTCAGGAACTACTTCACCTGATAAAGCTTTAGAAGTTCTATCTCAAGAAGCCTATGATGTTTTAGTTCTCGATTTCTACATGGAAAACATATTGGCAGATAAATTTGTTTCAACTTTAAGAAAAACCAATAAAGATATTATTGTAATACTGCTTACAGGTTATGGTGGGACGCTAAATCCTATTACTCTTATAGATGAAACTGAAATTGATTTTTATTGCGAAAAAGGAACAGATTTTAACCAACTTTTAATTAAAGTAAAAGAAGCTACTAAGGTAATTGAGAAATTTAGAGCTTTTAGCAGTAATGCACTTAATAAGCAGACATTTGGAGAGCGATTAAAAAAACTAAGAGAAGAACATAATATAACTCAGGCTGAATTTGCTGGAGTTATAGGTGTTGGCCGTACGACAATTGCAAATTATGAAAGTAATTTTAGCGAGCCAAACCTTGACGTATTGATTAAAATTGCTAGATATTTCAAAGTTTCTATTGATTATCTTCTGTGCTATTTCTAGTTCTTTATTCAAACCACAAGGTTTTTGTCATAATATTTGACATCAGTTATTGACACGTCAAAATATTTAAATTATAATTTGTTATGTCGACATTTAAATTTATACGAGATTTTAAATGAATTGGTCTATTATAGGTGATGAGCAATAAACTTTAATTTTAGTGTTAGAAATCTATAATTAATTCTATATTATCTTTTATGCCTCTAAATGTTGATTATCCAGAAGTATGAAAGAATATCCATATTCTTTTTACTTCCCCATAATTTTAGAGAGTACTTGACTTCTCATCAAATACTCTCTTTTTTTATGTAATTGGCTGCTGCTCGTTAGCTATATGTTTTGCACTTAATCCTTTATATTCTTATAATAAAATAAGTGCGAAAACATTTTCCTAAAGCTATATAACGCATTATCAAAACATAGACTATGTAATATATTTAAGTAGCGTTATATATGTTGACTTATGACTAACATTTAATGAAAATAAAAAGGTATTATTTAGGTATGAAAATCTTTTGTCCCGCTGAAACTTCTTGTTTATCTCCCAAATCATTAATTTTTTTAATATCATCAACAGTAGTATAGTATTTTTTTGCTATTTTCCACAAATTGTCACCCTGTTGTGAAAAATAGATTATTATACTGGGATTTGAAGCATTATACTTATCTTCTCGTTCCTTTGCATCTACATCTTCTATTACATTAAATTTATATTTGTCTATAACCTTGGCCTGAACCCCAATTACCAGCCTAATTTCAACCTCTCTGGATGATAACATACTATAATTGCAATGATCTATATTTACATCAAAATCGCAGGTCATATTTTCATTTAAGTCTTTAAATTCTACGTTCTGTTTAAATGGTATTTGTTTTTGGTGATAATAAACAGGCTGTTCCTCCTCTGGAGATAAGTAAACAATTCCATTATCAACTACACCTTCAATTTCAATTTTGTTATTTATAACGGTATAATTTAAAACACTTAATTTATTAATTACATTGTATACTTCTACGATATCTGGACTCTCTTCATTGAGGGAGACATTTTCTTTTATTATTCCTTGATTTTTTTCTTCTGATATTATTTTATCTACTTGTATTTCTTTTCTTGATATTCTCAAATTTTCTTTTGTGCTATATGCGTCCTTTATCAATTCTAAGTTCAAGTTTTCATAACCCTTAATATTTGCATTTAAGTTAACATCGACTTTTAATAATCTTAATTCTCCATCGCTGTCTTCTTCTATTTCTATTCTTTTATCTTGAATATCAATGCTCATGTCGCATTTTGACTCTTTTGTAAGTCCTTGCAAATCTACAAAATATGTTAATGGTATCCCATTTTCCATAAATTGAATGCTTCTATTTTCGTCATCTCCTATATATAAGGTTGATATATTCATGTCAGCTTTAACAAGAACCTTGTTTTCTGTTATTTCATATTCTTTATTTGTAAGCTTCATGTCACTTCTTAGAATCTCTAATATTGAAGGTTTTCCTGTTGGTACATCCACTACCTCTTCCACTTTCAATGGTACATTACTATTCCCAATATAAGATGTAATCTGGATATTTTCCTTTGATGTCTGAACATTTTCAAGCCCCTCTAGATCCTGTAATATATCATATTGCATTTCGTTCATTACTTTTCCTGTAATTTTAACAACACATTTTACATTTACTTTTCTTCCATTTAAAATATTATGTTCAATGTGTTCAATATTGCATTTTACATCTGAAGACATATCTGATGTTATTCCTGGAATATCAAATGTATAATAAAAGTCATTTGTAGTATTTATGCTCTTTATACCTGATTTTTTGTCATCAGCTTCATACAAAATATTATATTCCACCCTTGAATTTATTTTTATCTTGTTTTCAGCTGTTTCTGCGCTTACTACAAAAACATCCCCATCCATTAATAGAATATTTGATATATCTGGTTTTACATCAGGAACTATTATATCGTTTTCAACAACAGTTTCTACTGTCTGAGTTTTAACAATTTGATTCATCCTTATATTTTCGTTAATTAGCTCAAGTGACATATAACTTTCCTCCCTATATCAATACATTAGTTTTCGTAAAAAAATTTGTACTTAATGTTTCGTACTTAATCCTTTGCATTCTTTTACTCAAATAAGTGCGAAATCATTTTCCTAAAGCTATATAACACATAAATAAATTATTGATCATGTAACTTATTTAGTCAGTTATATATTTCATAACTCCAATATCTATAGGTAATTTATATTAATAAAAACCATAAAATATTACTGAATGTACAAATTTTTAAAATAAAAAAAATCCGCCATATTGGCGGATTTTTTTTATTTTATGGATTCAACTAACTTGTATTTTTTTATTATCCTTACAAAGAACTATTTCAACGGCATTGGGAAGAACATCAGTATAACTATATGAAACTCTTCTGGTTGTCTCGAATTCATTTTCAAATTTAACCACAAATATACTTGGATAACTATTTTCCAATACGCCTTCTCTAATAAATGCTTTTTTTCTACCTTTATTTGCTTTTAATTGTATTTTTTCACCAATAAACGTTTCAATATCTTTTTTTATTTGTGTTAAATCGTTCTTCTCAATCATCACTAATCACCTCATCTTTAGTCTCTCAATATTATACCATACCGTTAAGCTTTTGTCAAAGAAAATCTATATATTATACAAGGTAGTGTAGTTTATGTCAAGTGGTTGTTTTTTCATTTTATTTGATTATTTTTGTTTAATTTAATTTTTCTTAGTTTCCTAACAAATAATCCACTATTTTTAATATATTATATTTTTTATCTTTATTAGCTTTCTTACGGCCTATTTTCTCCAATGTTTTAATAATTATTCTGATTATACATGTTATTATTTCCCAATAGACTTAATGTATATGAAACGCAAGAAATAAATTACATTATACTTATTTGCGTTCCATGCTTTAAAGGTAATACAATGCAATATCTTTAAAATAATGTAAAGGATTTATTGCATTGTATATGCAGTACGGATTTATACTCTCAAGGCTTTCATGTTATCTTTTCTAATTTGTTCTATAGACTGTATAACAATGTCATCTTCTGGTGCATCAGCTTCAAGTCTATAATTTATGCCTTTTAGTATGTATTTTTTCTCAAGGCATCTTGCATCAACTTTAACAACTTTAAAAAGAATATCAGATCCATATGATTTTCTAGCTACAATATCCCCAACCTTTATTTCAGCCATATCTTATCTCCTCCAATATACTGTATGTCTTGCAATAATCCACTTGCCTTCCCAATTCAAATATCGCAAAATCATATTGCTTAATTTATATGTTGTACAATTCTTTTATAAAAAATCTATTATGTAATATATATAATTTTATTATCTTATATAAATATTTTATGATGTTTAAAGGTCATTTGTGAAAATAAATTATAAAATGCGCACTATGTAAATATTGCAAAATAAGTGCCAAATTCCCGTTTCGGAATCAATGGGACAGTTCCATCGTTTTCCCTTCGGTCCTCCGCTTATGCTTCGGAAACGCTCGAACCG
>CAYYEC010000304.1:0-2211 GCA_964470745.1 uncultured Eubacteriales bacterium
CTGAGTATTGTGATATTGGATATTATGCTTCCTGGTGCTGATGGATGGCATGTTTGCAGGGAAATCAGAAAAATAAGTAATATACCAATAATAATGCTTTCTGCTAAAGATGAAACCTTTGATAAGGTTTTAGGCTTGGAATTAGGGGCTGATGATTACGTAGTCAAACCATTTGAGCCAAAAGAGCTTATTGCACGTGTAAAAGCTGTATTAAGAAGATATGAGCATAAAGAAACGAGTATCGAAGAGATTGTTTATCCTAATCTGGTAATCAATAAATCAAACTATACTTTAAAAATTGAAGGAAAAGAGATGGAGATACCGCCTAAGGAATTGGAACTGATATATTTTCTGGCTTCAAATCCTAATAAAGTATTTACTCGAGACCAACTTCTGGAACGTGTCTGGGGATTTGATTTCTATGGAGACTCCAGGACAGTAGATGTCCATATTAAAAGGCTTAGAGAAAAATTAGAAATGAATGGCTACAATTCTAATTGGCAGCTGAAAACTGTTTGGGGTGTAGGATACAAATTTGAGGTGAAATAATGTTTAAGTCTATCTTCAGAAAACTTGTAGTTATATTTGTATTTATCTTGGTATTCAGTTTTTCAGTAACAGGTGGAATGTTATTTTATTTTTTAAATAATTTTGTTACGCAAGAGAAGGTAGAAATATTAGATCAAACAGGAGAAAAAATTAACGCATTTTTGCAGAAATATATATATAATCAGAATGATCCTGTAGCGAGTACATATTTACAATATGTATTAGAATCTTACAGCTCAAGTACTTCTTCTATAATATGGATCATAGATAAGTCCGGTAGTATTGTAAGGTTTTCTAGTATACCTAATGAACTTAAAGACAAATTAAAATATGAATCTGAAGTTTATAGTTTATCAGATGAACGGCAATTCAGCAAAATAATATCCGGGGAGAAAAAGTTTGTAAAAGAGGTTGGAAACTTTTATGGCATTTTTGAAAACACTGGTATATCCTGGCTTACAATAGAAAAACCATTTATAATTAAAGATTCAGAAGGTAAGGAAAGTATAATTGGCGCAATTTTGCTCCATACGCCTATACCTGAAATTAGAAGGGCAAGAGCATCAATATTTTATTTCTTTATAATATCTGTTCTTGTAGCTGTATCAATATCAGTTATACTTATATATATTTTTTCTCTTAGAATATCAAAGCCTTTAAAAAAAATAAATAGCGCGGCAAAGGTTATATCAAAAGGAGATTTCAGAAAAAAATTGGACATTGATTCGCAAGATGAAATTGGAGAATTAGCTAAAAGCTTTAATCAAATGATAGTTGCTCTTGAAAATCTTGAAGAAATGAGAAGGGGGTTTATCGCTAATGTATCCCATGAATTAAGAACGCCAATGACATCTATAAAAGGGTTTATTGAAGGGATACTTGATGGAACAATTCCTCCTGAAAAGCATAAAGATTACTTGATTATAGTTAGAAATGAAACAGCAAGATTAAATCGATTGGTAAATGATTTGCTGGATTTAGCAAAAATGGAAGCAGGAGAACTAAAATTAACTTATAGAATATTTAATATTAATGAGCTTATAAGAATTTGCGTTATTAAGCTTCAAAATCAAATAATTGAAAAAAGTTAGGAGTTTGAGGCAGATTTTGAAAAGGAGCATATGTATGTATATGCAGATAGTGATTCTATAGAAAGAGTAGTTATAAATCTACTACACAATGCAATAAAATTTACCCAGGAAAAAGGCAATATAGTTATACGAACCAGCCACTTAAAAGGAAAAGTACTAGTTGAAGTACAAGACAATGGTATGGGTATTGAAAAAGAAGAGCTGGATTTAGTATGGGAAAGGTTTCATAAGACTGATAAATCCAGAGGAAAGGATAAAACCGGCGTGGGTTTAGGTTTAGCAATTGTAAAAAATATAATTAGTGAACATAAACAGGAAATATGGGTTGAAAGTAAAAAGGGTGAAGGAACGAAATTTAGCTTTACACTTAATAGAGCAAAAGAAGAAATTAAAGAAGTTGACTAATGGCTTGTAAAATATTAACCTACTCTATAAATTTTGTCTTTCGTAAGTATCTATCGCTAATTACACGGCGAAAAAGAGTAGGTAAATATTTTATGGCGCCTTAATAAATTCTTAAATTAACAGATTGTTCATATTTTCTTCAAAATCTTCGATTAAAATATAAATA
>CAYYEC010000304.1:2221-4143 GCA_964470745.1 uncultured Eubacteriales bacterium
TAATGACAGTGTTCAAGATAGCGATAATATCTATAATAGTAACGATTCAATAGGCTTAAAAACTTCTAATTTCTATTCGGAAAGCTACAGAAAGCCATCCAAGAAAAAGAAAGGGATACTTTCTCAGCTAATTATAGTTGCTGTTATAAGTTCAATTCTAGGTGGTACTGTTGTAGGTGGATTCTTCCAATTTGTTTCACCTAAGATTCAATCTTCTGTGAATGGATATTTAGATAATGGGTTAACGAATGCGACAACTACTGGAAATGAAAACCAGAACACATATAAAAAGATTGAAATAGTTCAACAATCTGAGTCAACAGTAACTGCTATTGCAGAAAAAGTAAGTCCATCAATTGTAGGTATTAAAGTAAGCTATAAGGTACAGGATTATTTTTTTGGTTCACAGGATAGTGGAGCAGAGGGGTCAGGTATCATTATAAGAAGTGATGGTTATATAATGACAAATAATCATGTAATTGAAGGAGCTTTATCAAACAATAACACACTAAACAAGGGATCAAAGATTGAAGTTATCTTACCAAATCAAACAGATAAAACATATGAGGCGACTGTAGTAGGACGTGATTCAAAAACAGATTTGGCGGTTATCAAGATTGAGGCATCTGAATTGCCAGCTGTGGAAATGGGTAATTCTGATGATCTAAAGGTTGGTGAACTTGCAGTAGCAATTGGTAATCCTGCAGGTCTGGAATATATGGGGTCAGTAACTGCTGGTATAATAAGTGGCTTAAATAGAACAATATCTATTGCGGATAATAAAGAAATGAAACTGATTCAAACTGATGCAGCCATCAATCCAGGAAACAGTGGTGGGGCATTAGTTAATTCTCAAGGTCAGGTTATAGGTATAAACACTGCAAAACTGGGTGGAGATGGTTTTGAAGGTTTAGGATTTGCAATCCCCATAAACAAAGCTAAAGAAATTGTAGATAGCTTGATTGAATATAAATATGTAAAAGGTAGACCTTCTATAGGAATTTCAATAGAAACAAGATTTACTGAGGATATTGCAAAGAGATATAATGTACCATTTGGTATTTTGGTTCAGGATGTATCTCCATTATCAGGTGCTTTTAATGCAGGAATAAAGGCCGGAGATATTATTACAAAGTTTGATGGAAAAGAAGTTAAGAGCTTCGAAGAGCTGGAAGAAGCAAAAAATCTGCATAAGCCCGGAGATACAGTTGAGATTGAAGTTTATAGAGAGGATAAAACTATAGATATTCAGTTGACTTTAGGTGAAGATAAAGGATAATATGAAAGATAAAAGATAAAAGATAAAAGATAAAAGATAATAGATTCTTAATCTATTATCTTTTATCTTTTATGCCTACAATTTATTTGGTTTCACGGAGTGAAATGAAAGAAACAAAAATTCATGGACTCGGTCTGTGAGATTTTGTTAAGTTTATGTTTAAATCTATCATTTTGGTGTTATATTAACAAAATATAAATTAAACGAAATTTTTGTGAGACTATAATTAAGAACTGTCATAAGATACAAATTATATTGTCAATTCAAATATAATAATGGTATCTTAATAAATATATGAAATGTCTAAAATGGAGAATAATAGCTTCGTATGAAATAATACTCTATTGAAAAGGCATTAATAATATGATAAGTTAGTGGCACATAGTCTAATATTTTGTTGGAGGTATTTTAATGAATTCTAATAAAGATTTGAAGATATTATTTGTATCAGCAGAAGTATCCCCATTTGCAAAATCGGGAGGTTTAGCAGATGTAGCTGGCTCACTACCCCAGAAGTTAATTAGTATGGGACATTACGTAAAAGTAGTTATGCCTAGATATAAAAGTATTGAGACTGATATGAAGTATATATCTGATTTTCCGGTAAAAATGGGCTGGAAAATAGAAACTTGTATTTTGAGGG
>CAYYEC010000304.1:4153-5304 GCA_964470745.1 uncultured Eubacteriales bacterium
GAATTTAATTTACCAGTTTATTTTATAGATAGTTATCAGTATTTTGATAGAGAAGGTATGTATTGTCATTATGATGATGGAGATCGGTTTGCTTTTTTCTGTAAAGCAGTAATTGAGATGCTTCCAAAGATTGATTTTAAGCCGGATATTATTCATTGCAATGACTGGCATACAGGGCCTATATGTATGATGTTAAAGGAAAACTTGAAGGATGTACCATTCTATAAGGACATATCAACGGTATTTACAATTCATAATTTAGAATATCAAGGACATTTTTCAAAGGATGTATTCGATTTATTTGAAGTAAGTGATGAAATTTTCAAGCCTGAAAAGGTAGAGTTTTATGGGATGTTTAATTTTATTAAATCAGGCCTAATATACGCAGATATAATTAATACCGTAAGTAAAAAATATGCCGAAGAAATCAAAACTGAAAGGTATGGAGAAAGGCTGCAAGGAGTACTTCAGGATCGTAAAGATGATTTATATGGAATAGTTAATGGTATTAGTTTTGTTGACTTTAATCCATCCATAGATACAAGAATATATAAAAATTACTCTCAAGCGAATTTTGAGGATAAGTATTATAATAAAAGTGCACTTCAAAGGGAAGTTGGCTTACCAGAAAAGGATGTTCTGGTATTAGGTCTTGTTTCAAGACTTGCAAGTCAAAAAGGGTTTGACTTGATACTTGATGTTATTGATGATATGATGAGAGAAGATTTACAGTTTGTTCTTCTTGGAGAAGGCGACCCATATCTGGTAGAAAAATTTAATGAGGTAATGGAAAAATATCCAGAGAAAATGGCTTTATATGCTGAATTCAATGCTCCTTTAGCCCAAAGAATATATGCAGGGAGTGACATTTTTCTAATGCCTTCAAAATTTGAGCCTTGCGGTTTGGGTCAGATTATAAGCTTTAGATATGGTACAATACCTATAGTTCGTGAAACTGGAGGTTTAGCTGAGACAGTTATAGATATAGATAAAGATAAAGTCGATGGCAATGGTTTTTCATTTGAAGAGTTCTCTTCAGAAAAATTTTATGAAACATTTTTAAGAGCAGTAAATATGTACAAGAAGAAGCCGAAGAAATGGAGAGAACTTGTTAAAAAGGCAATGAAATTGGATTTTTCATGGAATATACC
>CAYYEC010000305.1:0-3680 GCA_964470745.1 uncultured Eubacteriales bacterium
CTCCAGAACCTTGAAGGTAATATTGCATTTAAAAATAAATCTGAAAAAGCAGGTTGATTTTCCAGTGGATATAAAAAAAGCAATTAATATGAAAGGTAAAAGCCTATGAATAAAGAAGAATTCAGTAAAATCGAGAAAAGGCTGATTAAAGTTTCAAGTATAGAAACAGCAAGAAACATTGTAAACAGCTCTGATAAAACAATGCTTATACTAATGGGTGATGACAATAAATACTGGATAGGTCGACCAATAGATACGGAAAAGCTAAATCAGAAAGGTTATGAATATATTAAATAGAGGCTGGACAGCCTTTTTCTTTTATATATAGATTTTGAGGTGAGGTGATAGTGGGGAGCAGAAAAGGAGTTCCAAATAAAACCGATAAGTATGAAACAGTGATTTTGACTAGACTTTCGGACATTCAAGAATGGATTATCAATGGGGAAAATGTAAGAGATATTTGCGAAAAGCTGGATATATCACCGGATACATGGTATAGATACTGTAAAGAGCATGAAGCACTTTCGGAACTGGTTTTAATGGGGAGAAGTCTTGTAAATGCTGAGGTTGAGAATTCTTTATTTAAGCTGTGCATGGGATATGAATACGAAGTTATAAAAACAGTTATTGAAGAAGACAAGAATGGAAAAAAGAGAACCAGGATTGAAAAGACAAAGCATCACCAGCCTCCATCGGCACAGGCTATTTCCTTCTGGCTGAGGAACAGAGCTCCCGAGCAGTGGAACGATAGAAAAGAATTGGTGCTTGAGACAAAGCAAAATGAAGAAGCAAGGAAAAAATTATTTCTTGAAATGATAGATGAAGAGATAGTTGATGCAGAATATGAAATTGTTAATGAAAACATGTATGATGAAGATATGGAATAATGATTATGGGATGAGTTTTTTGAGGGATAAAGTTGATAAAACGCAGGTGAAACCTATAAATATAAGCATAAACTAATTGCATAATGAATATTATGGGTTGACTTTAGACACCGCCAGAGGTAACATGTGACAGTAAGAAAGGCGGTGTTACCAATGGATTATATAAAAGGTTTTGAGAAGTATCTTCTTGAAAAAGACAGGAGCCAGAATACTATTGAATGCTATATAAAAGACGTAAAACAGCTAGGGGGGTGGGCTTCTAAATCACTGAATTTACAGGTGCAGGAGCTGGCTCAAATAAATTTGACATATTTTAAGCGGATTTTAAAGTCTTCGGGACAGTCATTAATATCAATAAACAGGAAAATAGCAGGAATCAATGCTTTTTATAGATATATATTTGAAAAAGGAGTTATTACAGAACAGCTTGTAGTAACTCCTTTTAAAATAAAAAAACAACATGAATTTCATGGACTTGAATCCAACAAACTGTGGAGATTGAGAACGGAAATACATCGTTCAGGAAGTAAAAGAGATATTTGCATTTTGGAGATACTGCTTAATACCGGCATAAGGGTTTCAGAACTGGTAAATATAAAAATTTCTGATATAAAAATGTCACCAAGAAAAGGTATATTATATATTCTTGGTAAGGGTGAAGCACTAAGAACAGTACCGCTCAATAAGGATGCACGTAAAGCAATCTCAGATTATTTGGCTGTTAGGGAAGAATCATCAAGTAATTATTTGTTTATTGGGCAAAGAGGAGTATTGAGAAGGAATGCTGTAAATTTGATATTAAAGAAATACGGTAAACGAGTGGGAGTTGAAATATCGGCACATAAATTAAGACATTCTTTGGGCTATGCCTTGATTAAACAGGGCAAGGCGCTCACAACCATTAAAGAAATATTGGGACATGAAAGTATATCCACAACACAAATATATACGGTTACAACGGAAGCAGACAGGCAGAATGCATTGGAGGAAGTGGAATGGTAGGGGTATGCTTCTAAATTGAGAGATAAATAATAATCTAAAATTGCAAAGAAATTTTTAAAATGAAATTGGGTGTAAATATTTGACTGAGGTTGAAATACTGGAACAGCAAAGACAAAACCAACTGCTAATTGAATACATGTTAAAGCACTTCTCACCATATAAAACAAGAAAACTAGTTGAGGAGTTTTCTTTTGCCGAATTGCGAAAACTCATGGGAGAGCTTGATATTGAGCTATTTGCCAGATGCTACTTTCCCAAATATTTTGACAGACCATTTGGAGAATTTCACAGAGAACTGTTCAAAGAATTAAAATATATGTTAAACAACAAAGGGTTGATTGAAGCTTTTGGACTGCCAAGAGAGCATGGGAAAAGTACAATTAACTCTTTTTTGTTTCCCTTATATGCAACACTTTATAATAAATCGCATTTTACATTGATAATATCGGCAACAGAACAGATTGCGCTGCCATTTCTGGACATGATAAAGGATGAGCTGGAGAATAACCAATTATTAAAGGAGGACTTTGGAGTCCGGAAAGGAAACAGGTGGAACAATAATGAAATATGGATAAAAACACAAAGTGGAATTGACAGCTGCATATGCATAAGAGGTATTGATGGATCTCTACGGGGGATTCATTACAAACATCATAGACCTACATTGGTGCTTCTGGATGATCTACTGAAAGATGATACCGCAAAATCCGAAACCAAAAGGGAAATGGTCAAAAACACATTTACTGATGTAGTAATACCCATTGGTACTAAGGATACAAATATATTGATAGTAGGAACCGTACTTCATGAAGAGGATATAATGGCGGATTTGCTAAAGGGTAGGATACCTGGAGTGAGAAGCATAAAGAAATCTGCAATAATAGACTGGTCAGAAAGAGATGATTTGTGGGGAGAATGGGAACGAATTTATAATAATTTATCTGATGAGGATAGATTAAATACAGCAAAATCCTATTTTAATCAAAATGAAAAGGAAATGCTGCATGGTATAAAAATATTATGGAATGAATATCTCGATTATTATTACCTGATGTGTAAAAAGCAAGCTATGGGCGATAGGAGCTTTTATAAAGAGATGCAGAATGATCCTCGTTCAAGTGATGAATATGTATTTCAGGAGATTGGATATTGGGATAGGCTTCCTTTGTTTGAAGAGATGGAGATTGTCATGGCTGTTGGTCCAGCTATAAAAAATCAGAAAAGAAATGACTATTCTGCAATAACTATTTTGGGAAAACAGAGAAAAACAAAGCAGCTGTATGTAATAGACGGAGGAATATATAAACTTCTTCCGGATGATTTATTCATGGTGGCAATTGAGAAGCTGAAAATATATCCGATTGACAGGATAATGTTTGAAACAGTACAGGCACAGGACTATATCAAGACCAAATTTGAAGAGGAACTTTGGAAGAACAAAATGTATGTTCCGGTTGAAGGAGTAAACAGTATAGGGAATAAACACGAAAGAATAATGAGCCTTGAGCCGGATATCAAAAAGAAGCACATTCTTTTCAATCCTGACAATATAGGATATAATAGACAGGTAAAAGATTACAATAAATCAGCTAAACATGACGATGCACCAGACAGCTTGTTCTTGGCGGTTCAAGGGCTGCAAGGGATGAAGAAATTGAAGTTTTATGATAGGGGATTACTTTTTTGAAGATGGCTCGATGAATCATGATATCTGAAGGAGTGTAAAGAATGAAGACACTTATTTTTAACGGTTCTCCAAGAAAAAATGGTGATACTGTGGCTTTAGTAAAT
>CAYYEC010000305.1:3690-5252 GCA_964470745.1 uncultured Eubacteriales bacterium
ATATAAAATTATCGATGCATATGGTTGTAAAATACAACCTTGTATAGATTGTAGATTTTGCTGGAAAAATCCTGGCTGCAGTCTGGATGATGAAATGCAGGTAGTCTATAATTATATTCAGGAATGTGATAATATTTTGATTGCTTCTCCACTTTACTTTTCAGAATTAACAGGGCAATTATTAGCGATTACAAGCAGGCTGCAAACATATTTCTGTGCAAGATTCTTTAGGAAAGAAAAACCAATTGAGAAAGAAAAGAAGGGCGGAGTGATTATTGTTGGTGGGGGAGATGGACGTATTGAAAAAGCATATAATACGGCATGTGGCATCTTACGTCATATGAATGCAAAAAATATTGCACCAGTTGTTTATAGCCATGATACAAATAAAATTCCTTCTAAAGACGATAGTAAAGCAATGGCGAATTCAAGGGGATTGGCTATATTTTTTAAGAAGACATAGATTGGATAAGGAGCGGAGTAAAATTTGCAATCAAATAAAATAGTATATTACCTTTCAAAACTCCGTTCTTGCCGAGCGGAGTTTTTTAAATACAAAAAATATTATAACGGGGAGCACGATATTCTCCACAATTATGCCATGCAGGACAGTCGCAGCAATATGAAAGTAGTCTGTAATTTTCCACGCAGATTCATTGACGAGGAAATCAGCTACACATTGGCAAATCCGGTAAACTACATCTCTATTAATGATAATACGGAGCTGGTCAACACCATAGACCTTCATTTCAGTCACTGGGCAAAAGTCCACGATATTGAGCTTCTAAAACAAACTCTAATATTTGGAGAAGCTTATGAAATTCAGTATATTAATAGTGATGGAGAATTCAGGGCAGGAGTATTTACTCCATTAAATATGTATGTAGTTGAAGATCGAACAATTGATAAGAAAGTTATCCTTGCTGTACATTTATTTAAAGATAACACTGAGAACAAAGAGTTTCTGGATGTATACAGCGGTAATAAAATATTACATTATGAAATGGGCGCAGATAGCGAATTAAAGAAAATTGGTGAGGACACACATATATTTAATTCGGTTCCGGTCAATGTTTGCAGGGCGAATACAGAAAGTCACTCAATGATAAATGATATAAAAAGCCTTAATGATGCTTACAATAATGTACTTTCCGATCTGATTAACGAAGTATCTGATTTCAGGAATGCATTTCTGACCATAGTTGGAGCAGAGCTTGAGCACGATGATGTAACGAAGCTTAAGGAAAAAGGAATTATACAGGTTCCAACTGGTGCAAATGTTGATTTCCTTATAAAAAATATTAATGACAGCTTTGTACAGAATTTACTGACCACACTTGAGAAAAAAATTTATCAAATGGCAAGCCATATTGATACAAATGAGAAGCTTCAGCCAAATACGTCATCACTTGCACTCAGGAGCAGGCTGATATCATTGGAAAATAAATGTTCCCTGCTTCAAGCAATGATGGAGTTGTGCATCAAGCAGAGGTTAAAGAGGTTTTTTGAATATTTGAAAGTAAAAACAGGTTGTGGATATGATTATAGGACAATTAAGCTTA
>CAYYEC010000306.1:0-5226 GCA_964470745.1 uncultured Eubacteriales bacterium
GCTAATGACGTACCGGAGTTTAAGGTTACTAATACATCGTTTGTTGTATTGGCTGTTATTTGATTTGGTGAAGCGAAACCTGTCAGTCCTGCATTAATTGCTCCTACGTCTGCAACAGGAGTTGGGGTGGGCGTTGGTGCAGGAGCAGGTTCGACAGTAACAGTTATTTCAGCAAAATGCCACCACATATTGTATTTACCCATAACCTTATATGTTCCATTAGGACTCCAGTCGTCGTAACCACCTTCTATTGATGTAGAAGGTATATTACCTTTAACACAAAGGTAAAAGTGCCATTCGCCTACTTCGTCAAGAGTTCTAAATTCAGTTATATGATCCCATTTTTCCATACCACTGGGGGATTGTACTTGAAAGTCATATTCATCAATCTTAGGAGCATCCCCGGAATCACTATCACTAATTATTTGTATTCCTCCACCTGAATATATAGAGAGATTTCCACCATCATTTACTGATAATCCAGTTATTACATCTGTTATACTAAAGCTTGCTGTAGGCTTAGTTATGAATAAACCTGTTGGTATATAAGTTATTTTTGTAGTAGCCCAATCTCCTATTGCGAATACCTCTATTGGTGATATGGATATTATAAGTACAATTATTAAGATAGATGATATTAATCTGTTTCTCAATATTTCCACATCTCCCTTACATATGTGGTATGCTCATAAACCTGTGTATATTTTTCACTACTGAATGTTATTTGAAGTGTTACAGGCATATTAGGCTCAATGGTAAACCCACTTTCTATGTTTTTAAAAGTAGTATACCACTTTGTTCTCAATCCCCACATTATATATTCTTTATTTGATTTGTAATTCATTGTATCTATATCACCCAAACTATATTTTTTGCTTAAATCTAAGCCATAAATATTTCCGTTCGCTCCTATGCCTTCTATATAGTTTAGCTGAGGGTAGTTTATACAACGTGTGGTTCTGGTATAGTTCTTTCCTGTACCCTTATAATCCTGCCAATTCACAAATTCTATGCCAAAATATGTACCGTCCTCTTTCGTAATATGTACAATTCTAAAATGTGGTTCAACAAATCCTTCAGGTGGATTGAAGCCTTCCACAAGTTCAAAGTCCTCATAAATGCCCAAATCTTCATCTGTTATTTCTTCCGGCAGTGTAGGTACTATTCTTGAATTTTTATCTATAAGTCTTATAATAACTGTTGAAGCTTCGGCTCTTGTCATCTCCCTGTCACCACCGAAGGTTTTATCGGGATACCCTGTTATGACACCTTTGCAAAGATTCTTTAGCACTGCATCCTTATATTTATCATCTATAGAATAAAAGTCTGTTATAAGGATCTTATAGTCTTTTAGACTGTCAGGATATGCTTCCTGTATACTTCGTGAGATTATAAGTGCCATGTCCTTTCTTTTTATCGGCTTTGTATAATCTGTGATTTCACCTAATTTTATTATACCAAGATAGATTGCCTTATCTATATATGTACTTGCCCAATAGTCTGTACCATTCTCCAGCTTATACCCAAGAGCTGTAACCACCATCTTAATAAAGGCATCTGAGTTTACTGTTCCCTGGGGTTTGAATGTTCCATCTGGATAGCCATTTACTATTCCCTTTTCAATAAGTGTGTCGATATTGTTTTTTGCCCAATGGGTTTCAATGTCCGATAGTGTTAAGGCATGTACAGGTATGATTGTTGTTAATATAATTACTGCCAGGATTAATGATAATTTTTTCATATAGAACGACCTCCAGATTTTATTGTTATTTTACTATATTCTTACAAGATTATATATTAATCTGCAAGCAAACACAAGAATTTCTATTGAAAATTTGACGTAAAAAAACTACTGCAGCTTGGTACAGTAGCTTTTTTACTCTGATATTTCAATATTATCTAAAGTATCTTCTAAAATTTTTTGAACAAGTTCTGATTTACCGATACCTGTTTCTTTTGAAATATCATTTATTTTTTTTAAGGTAGTAAGTTTAAGACGAAATGTGGCTCTTTTTACTGCTTCCTCTTGCTGTATATTAATTACGAATTTGTTTACATTCTCAGCTCTTTTTTTTCTTCCATTTTCTTTTTCAATTTACCAAAACTGCTTTCCATCTTATCCAAAGCCACCACCTACCTAGTAAAAAAAATGACCAATTTTTCAAGTACCTTAAAAAACTGGTCCGCTGCTTCTTCATCATATTCAAATACTATTTTACCTATTTTTCCGGCTTCTGTAATCTTTACTCTTCTATGTATTGGTTCTGTTAAATCCTAGTTTAGCAAGTCCGTGTGCTACATTAGCCGCAATAGTACTCTTACCAGCTCCACCTTTGTTATTTATTACCCCAAATTTCACCATATTTGCTCCTCCTCAAATTTTCCGCCAAAAAAGAACCTCCTTAGGTTCTTCTATTATCTTGTAAACCCTTGTAAAATCAGGCTTCTACGCATATTCTAATTCCAATTTATACCGCATATCCTTTGACATCAAAATCTCATTTTCAATGCACCTTGCTGCGTATGTTGCTAATCTTGTACCTTTAGTATTATCGAAGGTTGAAATTGCCTTAATGAGACCAATTGTACCTATAGAAATCAAATCGTCGCAGTCATTCCCACAAGATCCATATTTCTTAACAATATGAGCTACTAATCTTAAGTTTCTTTCAATAAGTATATTCCGTGCCTCTTCATCCCCGTTCTTATACATTTCGATAATCTTCCTTTCCTCATCTGGTTCTAAAGGTTGAGGAAAAGAGTTTGTGTTGGATACATAACCAACTAAAAAAAACATCCCACTTATAATTTGCACAAATGATGATACTGCTTGCAAAAACACAAAAGCACCCCCAAAAATTAGGATACTATATAAGTATATGAACTTTGGTTTATAGTGGTGCATGTACTTTGTATTTTATATGAATTTTTTTATTTAATTTTAATTAAAGGGGTTTATGATTAAAATATGAAGTAATATTTTATCAGGACATTAGCATAAATATAACCATAGGAAAATATTCTGGAGGATTAAACTTTGAAAGTTATTTTTATAAAAAATTATAGAATCAAGATAATTCTATTTTTTTCTATATTATTGTTATGGGTTGGAATTTTCTACATAACAAATTACACCTTTAAAAATGGTCTTTTTTTTAATGTCACAATAAATAATTATTTATCATTTTCACATCCATATTCACTAAAAATAGATAATATTTTATTTAATGAAAATTTTGATGCTCCTACCATTGAGACGATTTCCAAATTAAAGAGATCCGAAAGCCAGCAATTTACAAATTTCAAGTCTTTAAAAGGTAAAATCAGCTTTGAATATCCTTCAGCTTTTGAATTAAATGAAAAAGAATTTACAGGTAGTGAAATAATTTACCATGTAGACTTTACAGATACTTCGTCATCTGCTCATGGTTTCATTCAAGTTTGGAACCTTCCATATTCATTAAAAGAATTTTTAGATAAATCAAAGTCATTATCACAACTTAACTTTCAAGAATTTGTTTTAGAACCCATTGAAATTGATAATCTCTCAGGATACTACTGGGATTATACTACACTAGGAAATGACAAGGTGTATTATAAAGGAATTGAAGTATTCTTTCAGGAAAAAGGTAAGATGTATAGAATAAGCTATTTTATACCAAAAAATAAGTGGTCAACTTCACAGTCTAAAACTTTTTGGAAAATAGTCAATTCCTTTAAGATATATCGTAATGATTAAGGCGCCATAAAATATTTACCTACTCTTTTTGGCCATGTAATTAGCGACAAATACTTACGAAAGGCAAAATTTATAGAGTAGGCTAATATTTTACCAGCCCTATGCTTTAGTTACTTTAACACAATTTCTCCCAGCAGCTTTTGCCTCATAAAGCGCGTCATCAGCAGTCTTTAGCAATTCATGATCTGAAGTTGCATTCATTGAAAAGGAAGAAACACCCATACTTATAGTTACTGATGCTGACACTAATTTATCTTTAACGTTTGTCCTAGAAATGAGTTGTCTTAATTCTTCAGCTTTTTCATATGCGGAATTAAGACCAGTTCTAGGCAAAAGTATAATAAATTCTTCCCCTCCGTATCTTGCAAATACATCTTCTTTTCTTAAAGAAGATTTAACTAAATTTGCTATAGTTTTTAAAACTTCGTCACCAAACAAATGTCCAAAAGTGTCATTAAATCTTTTAAAATGATCAATATCAAATATAATTAAAGAAAGCTCATAGTCTTGTTTTTTCGCATTCTGTATTTCTTTAAAAAGTGTATCTTGAAAATATAATCTATTATAAATTTGAGTTAATCCATCAATGGTGGCCATTTCCTGCATCTGTTGATACAACTGAGCATTTTCTACTGCTATACTAACCTGCTGACCGATAATATCAAGTAATCTAACATTTTCATCATCAAATGCATTATAATGCTTATGTTCTATTAATACAATTCCATATTTTCTGCTTTTAGTATAAAGTGGCACGCAAATTAATGAATTTACTTCTCTGTCTATTGTGAATGTATATATATCAGGGTCAACAAAATTCTCAATTATTGATTTTGATTCATTAAGTACTTCTAAAAATGTATCTGAATTAATATTATCAGTTAATACAGCTAAATCCTTTTTATCTTTAATATTAGTCGTATGACACTTGAATTTACCTTTTTTTTCATCATATAAGATAATAGTAGAAAAATTAACTCCCATTACCCCAAGAATAATATCGTTTACATACTTTAATAATTCATTTATATCAAATATAGAACTAATTGCCTGGGTTATTTGCTGCAATGTATAAAACTCTGCAATACTTCCTGTTAATTTTTTGTTTGATTCTTCCAACATGCTATTAGTCTGTTTCAGCTTTTCATAGTGAAATTTAATCTCATCCTGTGCTATCTCCAATTGATTATACTTTTGTTCTAATTCAGCTAATAGACTATTTCTTTCTTCTTCTTTACTTTTATTGTCATTGTAAATTCTTCCATATAATCTACAAAACAAAATTAATATTACATAATAAAATGTACCGTTAATAAAATTACCAAAAATAAAGGATTTAGTAGCGTTTTGCATACTTAAATCATAAAATACATATCGAAATATCCAATATATAAATATAATAAGATAAGTATAAGAAGATATATATATTCCAGTTTTGCCACCTTTACAAACGGTTGTAATCAATATAGGGAACATAACAGTAATAT
>CAYYEC010000307.1:0-5221 GCA_964470745.1 uncultured Eubacteriales bacterium
GAATACAAGTGGAGCAGCTATAATGCATAGAGATTGATAGACAAGAGAACCATCCCATTGTCTTTTTAAGATAATTCAAGTCAAAAAAATAAGTTGATAACCTGTTGAAGGCAATGAAATAACATTAATTGATATTATTGGAACGGAGTCTGATTCGATAATCGATAAGGTTGAACTAAAGATGCAGATTAAGAGATTGTATAACAAAATGAGAGATGTATTAAAAAAGAGAGAAAAAACTGTTATTGAATTAAGGTACGGATTAGTTAATGGAGCTAGTAAGACTCAGCGGGAGATAGCAAAAATGTTAGGCATATCAAGATCATATGTATCTAGAATTGAGAAGAAAGCTATTAAAAAATTGAGTGAAGAACTAAAACCAAAAGGCTGTCAATAAAATGACGCCTTTTGGTTTTTTACGGGAATTAATAAATCATTAATAAAAACTATTGATGTTCATTTAAATAAAACCATATTCCACAGGTTACTCCACATAAAAGTATATCTATAGCAAAAAAATTAATTCCAGAAAAATATATAGAATATTCATCGGGAGAATAACTGCTTTTAACTGCAGATTGAAAAGCAGCATAGCCAATTTTAGGCATTATTTTATTCACGAAATCGCTCCTTATAAAAAAGTTAAAATATAAACTATACAAGTTAGGCTTGATACAATTGCCCATGAGAATTTGAATATATTTGATTCAGTTAGGGAAATTTGCTTCTACTGGTTCGAATAAATTTTTTCATTATACATGTTTATCTACAACTTCTTAGCCTTTTTTCGTATTTTTAGGTATGGAAATAGCTTGATATTGATATATGTCAATATCAAGCATACAAAAAACCAGTTGTTTCCAACTGGTTAACCTTCATTTAGATACTGCTGCCGCTAAGCTTATATTTAAGTCACAATTTATATATATACTATACAAACAAAATGCTAAATTGTCAAGGTTTTCTTCAAAAAAACAAGAAAAAATATTTTAATAGCATTTTTATACCATTTAGAAGTATTAGAAATGTTTATTTAGAGTTTTATTTTTATAAAAATTTAATGTACAATTTAAGTCTTGCTATACTAAACCCACAAATGATTCTACAATAAATTAATAATGGAGGTGGTGTGATTATGCCAGCTGCAAACCATCCGGCATATAAAGAGGAACTGGGAAGGTGCAGGTATACACTGGACTATGTGGCAAAAACCCTTGAAGCCGCATTGATGAATAAAGAACAGCTAGACAGTAAAGTGGAAGGAATGAAAAAGCATTACAATTCGGATAACAGTCAGAATTATATTGATCTAATGATCAATTCCATGATGCAAAGCAGCATGAGCCTAAAAATCAGAAATCTGGTGACAGCAAAGAACAAACCCTATTTTGCAAGGGTTGATTTTCAGGAAGAAGGTAAAAAG
The DNA here is from genome assembly GCA_964470745.1 of uncultured Eubacteriales bacterium. Taxonomy (GTDB): domain Bacteria; phylum Bacillota; class Clostridia; order DSM-8532; family CAYYEC01; genus CAYYEC01. The sequence goes on from CAYYEC010000307.1 coordinate 1,424, forward strand.
AATACTGAAAAGCTATACATTGGAAAGATGTCATTAATGAGGGAAGAAGACCAGCAGGTAATAATTGTAGATTGGAGAGCACCAATTGCAAATCTATATTATGAGGAAAGGCTTGGGGAAGCCCATTACAATTGTCCTGATGGAGATATTAAAGGTTCAATGCTTTTGAAAAGGCAGTTCTCCATAAATGAGGGCGTGTTAAATGAAATTTTCGATATTGATATTACTACAAATGATGAGTTTTTGCAGGCATATCTGGGTGCCAGTTCTGAAAACAGATTAAAGGAAATTGTATCAACTATACAGGTTGAACAAAATATGATAATCAGGGCGGATATGTGGAGACCTATTGTAGTACAGGGGGCAGCAGGAAGTGGTAAAACAACTATTGCTTTGCACAGGATAGCATACCTTATTTACTTACATGAAAAAAAGCTCAAACCTGAAAACTTTATGATAATTGCTCCAAACAAATTATTCTTGAACTATATTTCAGAGGTATTACCTGAACTGGGAGTTGAGAGGGTAGTACAGTCCACCTTTGAGGCATTTGCATCTCAAATATTAGGTAAGAAATTCAAGGTAAAAGACCCAAATGAAAAACTAATTAGTTTTATAAAGAATTCAAAAGATGAAGCTGGTTTAAATAATGATATGCTCTATAAGGCAACGAGAATAAAGGCATCAATGAAGTTTAAGCAGGTTATAGACAGGTACGTAGAGTATATTGAAAACGCATTTATTCCAGTACAAAATTTTGAGATTGAAGGCCAGATTATATATACATATGATGACATTAACCAGCTATTCTTAAGAGAATATAAGAGGCTGCCTCTTGTCAAGAGGATTGATGAAATAAAAAAACATTTAAACAGCAAATTAAAAGTAATGAGGCATAAAATCATAAATAGACTGCAAAATGACTCTGATTCAAAAATTTCGTATCTAAAGCAGACTATGGAGAATAGCGAAGAAAGGCATCGACTCATTGTTGAAGTTATAGACAGAAAAAACGAGAAAATTGATAAGATTGAAAGTTACTCAAAAAAGGCTGTAAAGGAATATATAAAAAGCATTTCGAAATTTAGTCCATGGCAGTACTATGTTAAACTTATGGGTGATATTTCTTTGTTTGAGGAGCTGTGTAAAGGCATAGAGGATATTGAAACTTCTCATTATTTAGCAAAATACTCAAATGATTTAATAAAAGAAGGATTTATCGAAATTGAAGATTTTGCACCTTTGATATATCTAAAATTTATGATATATGGGATAGATGAAAAAATAGATGTGAAACAGGTAGTGATCGATGAAGCTCAGGATTTTAGCGTGTTTCAACTTTATGCATTAAAAAAGCTTATAAAAGATAGCTCCTTTACAATACTGGGAGATTTAAATCAAGGAATACATTCCTATAGAGGAATTGAAGATTGGAATGACGTGTTAACTCAAGTTTTTGATGAGAAAAAAGCTGAGTATATGACACTTGAGCAAAGTTATAGAACATCAATTGAAATAATGGACGCTGCAAATCTGGTAATAGGAATGCTGAAGAATGAGAAGGTTTTCAAATCAAAGCCGGTTTTTAGGCATGGAGAGCCTATTTGTTTAGTGAAAAACGAAAGTGACAAGGATTTGATAGATAGTGTTTATAACTTAACAAAAAATATAATGTCAAAAGGTTTTAAATCACTTGCAATAATAGCAAAAACTATTGATGAATGCCAAAAATTTCATAAAAAAATTAAATCAAAGCTTCCGGAAATATCTTTGATTACCGGGAAAGAGGATGCATATAAGGGAGGAATTGTAGTTGTACCTTCATATCTTTCCAAAGGGCTTGAGTTTGATGCTGTAATAATTATAAATGCGGGAGAATTCAGCGATACGGATTTAGATATTAAGCTGATGTATGTTGCTATGACAAGGGCTTTGCATGAGCTTTATATCAGTTATAATGATATTGGACTGGTAGTAGAGGAGTTGAAAAAGCATTACCTGAATGTAGGGTGGGGTGAGATAAATGGTTAAGGTTGAGGGAATAAATAAAACATTTAAAGTTGCAAAGCGGCCTGCTGGTTTTAAAGCAGCCGCAAAAGCATTGTTTAGGCGGGAATATACTGAGATAGAGGCACTTAAGGATATATCATTCAATATTAATAAAGGTGAAATAGTTGGCTATATTGGGCCAAATGGTGCAGGAAAATCAACAACTATTAAAGTAATGAGCGGTATTTTACTGCCTGACAGTGGTAAATGTGAAATTATGGGCCTAACTCCATGGAAGGAACGAATTCGCCACGTTAAAAACATAGGCGTAGTTTTTGGACAAAGGTCACAGCTTTGGTGGGATGTCCCTGTTATAGATTCCTTTGAGCTGCTGAAAGATATTTATAAAATACCAAATGCAGAGTACAAAAGGAATGCAGATATGTTAATTGATACTCTTGATTTATCAGGCTTTATCAATAACCCGGTCAGACAGCTTAGTCTTGGTCAAAGAATGCGTTGTGAGATTGCAGCCTCTCTTCTCCACTGTCCGGAAATACTTTTTTTAGATGAACCAACAATTGGTTTGGATGCTGTTTCGAAAATAGCTGTACGCAAGTTTATTAAAAGTATTAACAAAGATAAGAAAGTTACAATCATATTGACCACTCATGACATGAATGATATTGAAGCTTTAGCTGATAGAATTATTCTTATTGGCAAAGGTCAAATTCTATATGATGGAAGTTTAACTAATTTGAGAAATCGTTTTGACACAAATAAGACTGTTACAATTGACTTTAAAGAAAATACTGCTCCTCCGGATATTATTGGGACAAAGCTGCTAAATTGGTCAACGGAGAGGGCAAGCCTTTATGTTGATACAAAAGAGACAAATGTTTCCAGAGTCATAGCTTCTCTATCAACAAAGCTTGAAATAATAGATGTTACAGTAGAAAATCCACCTATAGAAGAAATCATAGTTCAGTTATATAAGGAGTATGAGATATGAAGGCATATTTTTCAGTATTTAGAATGCGCTTGCTAAATGGATTGCAATATAGGATTGCTGCATTAAGCGGAATCGCTACACAATTTTTCTGGGGTTTTATGTTTATTATGATTTATGAAGCTTTCTACAAAAACGCTGCAGCAGCTCAGCCAATGGATTTAAAGCAATTGATTACATACCTGTGGTTGCAGCAGGCATTTTTGGTTTTTATAATACTTTGGTTTCGAGATGAAGAAATATTCAATCTCATCATAAATGGGAATATCGCCTATGAGCTTTGTCGTCCATGCAGCTTATATGGATTTTGGTATGCAAAGCTTATAGCTCAAAGATTGTCTGGTGCAATGCTCAGGAGCTTGCCGATTCTTATAATAGCATTTTTGCTGCCACAACCATATAAAATGTCATTGCCGTCAGATAATATATCTTTCGGAATTTTTATTATAACTCTTTTACTGGGATTACTTGTATTAGTTGCGATTTCCATGTTTATTTATATTTCAGTATTCATAACAATGTCACCAGTAGGGTCACTTATGATAATTGGGGTAGTAGGTGAATTTTTTGCGGGACTAATCGTACCTGTTCCTCTTATGCCGTTTTGGCTACAGAGAATTGCATATGTACTTCCATTCCGATTGGCATCTGATCTGCCTTTTAGAGTGTATAGCGGTAATATCACAACAAAAGAGGCTTTGATTGGAATTCTAATACAATTAATCTGGTTGACTGCACTCCTATTATTGGGAAAAATTGCAATGAATTTATTAAATTATTATTAATGCCTGATCATTATA
>CAYYEC010000308.1:0-5210 GCA_964470745.1 uncultured Eubacteriales bacterium
AAGAAGTACATAGGATGTTATCTCAAATCTTCTGTTAATAAATTTAACATGTTCTGTATTTGAAAGAATAATTCCTGCTATAAATGCACCTGTAATATCTGCTACACCGAAGAAATGTTCAGCAATAAAAGATAGAATCAAACAAAGGGAAAATGATATAAGAACAAATCTTCTTCTTTGTTTTTGTCCCTTAGTGTATTTATTAAATAAAAAGTAAAATGGGAATCCAATAACCGCAGATAATAGAAAAAAGCCTAAAATTTTTAAAAGCACGACTTCCAGAGCAGCACCATCACCAGATGAACTAGCAGAACTTGTAACTATTGTTAAAATTATTATACCTAAAATATCATCTATTAATGCTGCACCCAAAATAGTAGTACCTGACTTGGTCTTTAGTTTACCCATTTCTTTAAGAGTTTCGACAGTAATACTTACTGAGGTCGCTGTCAATACAACTCCAACAAATATATTTTTTAAAATTACTACATTGTCCATATCAGATAGGCCACCATTGAAAACAGCTGCTACACCGAAACCACCCACTAGAGGAAATATAACTCCAAATAACGCGATTATAAATGAAGCAGTGCCACATTCTTTTAATTCTTTTAAATTAATTTCCATTCCAGCTGAAAACATTAAAATAATAACACCAATTTCAGAAAGCTGCTTAATAAAAGTAGTCTCATGAACAATATTTAGAACTGCAGGACCTAGAACCAACCCTGCAACTAAAGCACCTACGACTTGAGGCATTTTAATTTTTTTTGATACTATTGCAAACAATTTTGTCGAGAGTAAAATAATAGCCAGGTCCAGTAAAAAACCATAATCAAGCAAAATAATGTCACTCCTTCTAGTGAATTTTTGTTTACATAGCTGCTTAAAATAGAATTGATATTAAGCGTCATGTATATGTTCGACTATAGATTTCGCTAAAGGATTTTACATTTTAATTTAACTTACGCGAAATCTACACCTATAAAACTCATTAAACGCACAAATATCATTATTAATTTAATGTAGAATCATTTGTGCGTTTAATATAGCAATTTAAATATATGCAAAAACTTACCTAGTATATATTATATCATACAATGCTAAAGGATGGTATAGGTATTTATTCTATTGTATACTAAAAAAGTGAGAAATATATTTCTCACTTTTTTAGTATACAATAGAATAAATACCTACTTGGTTTTACTCTCCAAGAGCAATCAAACTATTTCGAGACGATTCCTTTAGCTGAGTAAAAACAGCCTCTACATCTTTAGGTAAATTATTATTAATGAACTTCTCATACATAGCTACTTTTGCAGTTTCCATCAGCACTCCTTGGTTAATAGATTGACTGAGAGTATCAGGAGTGATTATATACTCCTTTGCATCGTTTGATGGAAGAGTCAGACCATATTTATCGAAGATATTAGTCAAAAGATAAATATTGGCTTTCTCTTCTTCGAGTATTTTTATAAAAGGCTCTGATCCTGCACCAAAGGTTTCTACGATTAATTGAGATTCACTCTGAGTACGGTATTCCTCTTGAAGTGCATAAATAAGCATATCTGTCAAGCTGAGTTCATTGTCTACCTCAGCACTGGAAAAACCATAATAATTTGATAGTGTCTCTGTGCTTTCAGTATTCGATAAGGCCGGTATGCTGTTGTGTAACAAAAATATTATAAGGCCTATTATAAGTATTGCAAATATCATTTTTTTCTTATGCATTGAATTACTCCTAAAAATTTTGTTATATCTGGTATTATATTATTAATCTAATTCTATTTTTGGTGCATAACCTTTAGTTTCATCTATAATCTTTTCTATATCAGATAACATACCTTCAATTTTTTCCATTTGGGACTCTGGTACGTTATACTTTAAGAATAAATCATCTAAATCATGAACTGTTCTATGCACTTTATAATTTATATCTATAAATTTTTCAAAGCTTCTGCTGTTCTTTGCTATTTGGAATTTTTTAATATCATCCTTAATAAACTTTATTATCTCTTTGGGCGTTTCAAACACTCCAGCACCAATTGGATAAGGAATAACCCTTTGTAAAAAGTATTGTTTTTTTGCGTTAATATTATAGATATATAATATATCTGTCTCATTAACGCGAAATCTTACGTAACAAAGAAGACCGTGAATGCTTTGAACCTTTGCTCCCAGTTGTTTTAACTGCATTTCAAAAATATCTTGCTCGCTAGAAATAATATTCATAAAAAAACCTCCTTTAGTATTATATTACGATTATATGAGATAAAACACAACTAAATAAATAGTAGATAATAATATTGATACAATCATCAGAGGAAAACCTACTTTAAAATACTTTCCGAAAGAAAGCTTATGTCCATTTTTTTCAGCGATACCAGCAACAATTACATTTGCAGATGCTCCAATAAGTGTGCCATTTCCACCCAAGCAAGCTCCAAGTGAGATTGCCCAATAAAGTGGTGTTACATCTATAGTACCTGAGTCTCCTAATACTTTAATTAAAGGTATTAATGTAGCAACAAATGGTATGTTATCTAAGAAAGAAGAAACTATTGCAGATAACCAAATAATCATAATTCCAGTTAAAAGCAGATGCCCTTGAGTTACTTCAATCATAATATCAGCAAGCTTATGAATTACTCCTACTGATTCAAGGCCACCAACAAGAACAAATAATCCAACGAAGAAGAAAATAGTAGGCCATTCAACACTTTGAAAAACCTCCTCAATATTTTCTTTACTAATCAGTATCAATAAAACTGCACCAAACAGTGCAACAACAGATGATGGATAGTGAAGAGATTCATGTAAAAAGAATCCAATCATAACGACAGCTAAAACGAATAAAGATTTTTTTAGAAGGACAGGGTCTTTTATAGATTTCTTTTCATCAAAACCCATGATTTCCTTCTTTTTTTCTTCTGAAACAACGAGTTTCTTTGCATATATTAATTTAAGAATAAAAAATGTGACTATAAAAACTACTATAGCTATAGGAGCAAGATTTACTATGAAATCTGTAAACCCTAAATCAAATGCGCTGCCAATCATTATGTTTGGAGGGTCTCCAATAAGGGTAGATGTTCCACCTATATTAGAAGCAAGTATTTCAGGGATAAGAAATGGTATTGGGTCAAGCTCCAGAGTGGCAGTTATTACAAGAGTCATTGGTGCAATAAGAAGAACTGTAGTAACGTTATCCAGTAATGCTGAAGTAACTGCTGTTATAATACTGAAGCTTAATATAATCTTCCAAGGATCAGCTTTTACTTTTTTAGCAGCAAATATTGCTACATACTCAAAAACACCTGTGGATTTAACAATTGACACAATAAGCATCATTCCAATTAAAACCCCAATAGTATTAAAATCAATGTAACTTATTGCATCACTTTCCTGCATAATTCTAAAAATAAGCATTAAAATAGCTCCACCAAGGGCTGCAACGACCCGGTTTATTTTTTCAGTCATGATGAGTGTGAGAGTTACTACGAAAATTACAACGGAAATTATTAGATTTAGTTCCATTTTTAATACAAACCCCTTTCAAAACAATATAAAAAAATAACATGTAAAATATTTAAACACTAAATACCAGAGTATCAATACTAGAACTTAGTGCTTCAAATTTAGTGTAAATAGCGAATAATTTAATTTAGTTAAAGATCGACACAAAACTACAAAAATTACCCACGGTAAATTATAAACCTTAAAAAAAAATAAATCAATACACTTAAAAATGGAAATTACTCAAGTAATTTAATAATTTTCGATGATAAATGAAATAATAATTAGATATAATTTTGATTGAATTGACTGGATTTTAGTATTTAGGATAATGTAAGAAATATAAAAATATTTGGGAAATAAATACAATGATGGTAATTAGACTTTGTCAAAAAAATATCATTTTTGTGAAAAGTGCACAAAAAAAAGATCGTAAAATATTAATATTTGTTATAAAATTACACTGATTACTTTAAATTTAAGGAGTATACTTATTTATAAGAATTGTATAATCAATTATAAGGGGCTTAGATTATGAATAATTTAGTTAAAAAAATAGTTGAAATTGAATATGAGGCTCACCAAGTAATAGAAGATGCAAAAAAGCAAAAACAGGAAATTCTTCAAATGTTAGATGCTGAAGTCGAAAATATGAAGATTGATTTAGAAAATATGGCTCGGAAAAAAATCAATGAATTGAGTGAATTAGGCAAGTCTGAAACAAAAAACAAGCTGGAAAGCATTGAGAAAGAAACAAATACTAAATTAATTCGATTAGATCAGGTATATTTAGAAAATGGTCCAAAGTGGGTAGATGAAATAGTAAATAAAGTTATCGGACGGTGAGATTTGTGTTAGAAATATTTAAATATAGTGGTATTGGAACTAAGACAAGAGTAATGTACGGAAAGATGTTAAAGAAAGTAAATTATGATGAATTACTCAATAAAAAAACAGTAAAAGATATCGTTACATATTTAAAGCAAAATACATATTTCTCAACTGCCTTGGAAAGAGTTAATGAAAAAGAAATACATCGTGGTGAATTGGAAAATATTCTCAAACATGAAATTTTGCAGGACTATAGAAAATTGTTCAAATTTGCACTTAATAATATAGATATAATTTTAAAAGTAATGTTGACAAAATATGAAATTGAAAGCATTAAGATTTTATTTAGAATATTCGAAACTGAAAAAGATATTCAATTAGCAGAAAGCTCGTTGTTGTTTATTGAAGAGTATGGCTCAATAAATATAAAGCAGTTGACTCAGGCTAAAAATTCAAAACAATTTATTGAAGGACTTAAGGGGTCAGTTTATTTTGAAATATTAAGCCCATTTTTATCAGATTTAAAAAGAATTAATCAATTTAATATAGAAATTGCCTTAGATATGTATTACTTTAATTATGCATTTAGTGAATGTGAAAAGAAGCTTGGTCATGATGACTTGAAAATAATACGAAATTCTTTAGGCTCTGAAATTGACATATTAAATATACTTTGGTTATATCGAAGTAAAAAGTACTATTCAATGCCCAGGGAAATTATATATAGTAATATTATTCCCGGAGGCCGAAGGATAAAAAAAGATATTATAGATGAGTTGATTAATAGTTCAAATATGGAAGACTTTATATCCATTATAAAACGAACTCCATATATAAATATTTTGGGGGGAAAAGATGAGCTT
>CAYYEC010000309.1:0-635 GCA_964470745.1 uncultured Eubacteriales bacterium
GCATACCCTAAAAAATATGCGTTACAGACCACTTACTTAATTTTTACACTATTCCTTCTATATTTTGTGTAAGGTTTATATAGATTATTCATAGTAAAAGCTAAATGGAAATAAAAAATATTGCAAAGAAAAATTTTTATATGCTTTATAATATGTTATTCTTGACCCTTTCAATCAAGTCTTTAACCTTGACTTCAATCATATCTCTAGTTTTTCTAAAATCCTCTATAGGCCCTCCAGATGGGTCTGATAACCCCCAATCTTCCATATAACTATTAGGAACATGTGGGCATACCACATTACAGCCCATAGTAATTAAGATATCCAGTTTCTCTGGAATATCGCTAAGCAGCTTGGGATAATGTCCACTCATATCAACCCCTGCTTCTTCCATAACTTTTACTGCTAAAGGCTTTACTTCAGGGTAATCTTCAGTACCTGCTGAATATACTTCTAAAACATCATTTCCTAATTTTTTAGCCCACCCTTCTGCCATTTGAGAACGACATGAATTATGAACACATACAAACGCAACTTTCTTTTTCATTATTCCTACACCTCATCTATAAAATTTTATATAAAGAACGCTGAAATAATAATATCCGCTTCAGAATCGGGAAATTATTATTTCAGCG
>CAYYEC010000309.1:645-5168 GCA_964470745.1 uncultured Eubacteriales bacterium
TTTTATTTGCAATCCTAACTAAAGTAAGCATTAGAGGAACTTCTACTAAAACTCCCACAACTGTAGCAAGAGCTGCACCTGATTGCAGTCCAAATAGAGATATTGCAACTGCTACTGCAAGTTCAAAGAAATTGCTTGCTCCAATCATAGCAGCAGGTGCAGCAATCTCATGTGACAGCTTCCATGCCTTTGACCAGCCATAAGCCACAAAAAAAATAAAAAATGTTTGAATAATTAATGGTATAGCGATCAAAGCAATATGAAACGGATTACTAAGTATTATTTCTCCCTGAAATGAAAAAATAATTATTAATGTTAGTAAAAGGCCTATTATGGTAATATTATCAAATTTCTTTAAAAATACATTTTCAAAATAATCTAATCCTTTATGTTGAATAATATATTTTCTTGACAAATATCCACCTAACAGCGGAATAATAACAAACAACGCTACAGATAAAAATAATGTGTCATATGGAACCAGTACATTACTTACACCTAATAAAAATGCTACAATAGGTGTAAATGCTAATAGTAATATCAAATCATTAACTGCAACTTGGACTAAGGTATATGCCGGGTCCCCTTTACTTAAATGACTCCAAACAAATACCATTGCAGTACATGGTGCAGCTCCAAGGAGTACCGCGCCTGCAAGATAATCTGTTGCTAAATCAACATCTATCCAACGTCTAAATAGAACTTTTAGAAATAAAGATGCGATTAAATACATTGTAAATGGTTTTATCAACCAATTTGTAACACATGTGACTGTTAAGCCCTTTGGCTTTTTTGTTGCATTAACAATACTTGAAAAATCAATTTTTAACATCATAGGATAAATCATTAGCCAAATCAGTATAGCTACCGGAATTGATACATGTGCATATTCAAATTTGCTTAATGTCTTTGGAAATATAGGAATAAACTGACCAATACCCACACCGGCTATAATACAGCCAATAACCCACACTGTCAGATATTTTCCAAATATTCCTAAACCACTTGATTTTTTTTCAATGTTATCTTTCATATTCATGCCTCCTCCATCATTCTGTTTCTAAAAATTGCATTACCAAATTCTTATCTTCTCTTATATGCTCACATGTAAAGCAGCTAGTTGCGTATCTTTGAAGTCTCTCTAAATCTTTAGAGCATACAGAGTTGTTTTCTAACTTGTTCTCAAGATATTTATAAAGTAAATTACTTTCATTATTAAAATCATTACTAACTTGATAATGCACCCATTGAGCTTCTTTGGTACTGGTAATTATCCCGGCACTTTTTAATTTATTCAAATGTCTCGAAGCATTTGATTGTGTAATATTTAGAATTGTCTCTATTTCACATACACATAATTCTTTTCTCATTAATATATTTAATATCCTTATTCGAGTTTCATCTCCTAATGCCTTGAAAATTTCAATCATATTTATATTTCCACCACCTATATGAGTATATTCGATTATACTCATATAATAGTTTTTCCACTCTTAATTGTCAACATATTAATGTTAAATTCATGTTATTTTTTTGTTAAAAAAATCTCATAGGATTTTAACCCATGAGATTTTTTAATTTTATATAAATCGCAAAAATGAAATGACATATGAATAATTGGATTTTTGCCATAAGAGCTTAAGGTAATATAAGCGCACAAAAATAAAATGTAAAATCTTTTGTGCGTTATCTATAAATTATTTTATATTTATTTCTCTGCTGGTCTCTCCATTGCCTTGTCTGCTTCTCCAGCGTTTTTATTTGCAGCTTCTCTATCCTTTGCCATTTCTTCTACTGTTTTTGTTTTTAATCTTGCAGCCCCCATATATCCTTCCTTTATAGGAATTAGATTTCCTTGCAAAAGCCTCTCTTTAGCTTTTTCTATTGCATCCTTATACTGAGGAAGCCATTCTTCTTCTGCAACAAGCATTTCGTCAACTAATTGCCAGATTTCTGGTGGATTACATACAGCTCCTACTAATGGATCCATCATCATTGCTTGCCTCAAAAGTACATCATCACCCTTCAGAGCAGCTTCAACTGACATTCTTTGGACTGATATACTTGTATTACAAACAGCAGCACATCCCAACGGCAAATCTCCTACCTTTGGAATATTTATTCCATTTGCGTCTACATATCCTGGAACTTCTACAATAGCATCATCAGGCAGATTTGTTATAGCACCATTATTAACTACATTAAAATGTCCTCTATATATTCTGCCTGTTTCCAATCCTTCAATTATATATGAACCATGTTCATGGCTTCTTTCTTCACTTACGAATTTTTTTGCAGGCTCTTTCATCCAGTTGGGGAAGTCAGTCTCAAACCAATTTCTACCTTCTGTACAAACTCTTAAGTAGCCGCCTGTTTCTCCATTTATCCATGTCCCTAAATCAATCCATTGCCTTATTTCATCAGGTCTCTTTCTATACCATGGCACATATTCACTTAAATGTCCATTTGATTCAGTACTATAATACCCAAATCGCTTTAACATATCAATTCTTACTTTTTCCGTTTTGCTAAATTCTTCATGATTTTCAAATGCATCCAATAACTTTCCTGTCATATCCTGCCCATTATGCTTAACTTGTATGTACCATGTTTGATGATTTATACCTGCACAAATTATATCTACTTCTTCCTTTTTTAAGCCAAGGGCTTTTGCTATTTGATCATGTCCGCCCTGGACTCCATGACAAAGTCCTATTGTATTTACCTTTCCATATTTATTACATGCCCAGGTAATCATTGCATTTGGGTTTGCATAATTAAGAAGTAGGCAGTCAGGATGAGCAACTTCTTTTATATCCTTACAAATATCAAGCATTGCAGCTATTCCACGCTGTCCATACATTATCCCACCAGCACATAATGTGTCTCCTACACATTGGTCAATACCATACTTTAAAGGTATATCAACATCATGTTGAAATGCTTCAAGTCCTCCAATTCTTACAACATTAAGTATATATTTCGCATTTCTAAAGGCCTCACGTCTATCTAAAGTAGATTGAATTTTAATTTTCAGACCGTTTTCTTCAATATCCCTTTGGCATAATTTAGTAACCATATCTAAATTATCTTTATTGATATCTGTAAAAGCAATTTCAATATTTTTAAATTCTTCAACAACTAATAAATCTCTTAAAAGGCCTCTGGTAAATCCTATACTTCCAGCTCCAATAAAAGCAACTTTAAATGACATAATCTTACCCCCAAATATAATTATTTTATATGCTTTAAGTATATAATTATTTAAAAAATTATGTTTTTAAAATACATGCCTCTTATTCTTAATATGTAAACTATTCTGACATTTTATTTTTATAACAGTTTTCTAATTTCACTGATTGCCTGTATTGAGCCGGGCTTACATTAAAATGCTTATTAAAAAGATATGAGAAATATTGTCTGCTATTTATACCTACATAGTCACATATTTCAATAATTGAAATGTACGTATTTTCCAATAACATCTTAGCTTTTTCCATCCTTATTTTAGTTAGATATTCAATAATTGTTATATTTGTATTTTTCTTAAATAATCTTTGTAAATAACTACTATTTACATTAACGTACTCTGCAATATCCTCAATCTTAATTTCCTGGTCATAATGTTGATGGATGTAATTTATAGCTTCTTTAACATATACTATTGATGAAAAATTGTTTGCTTTATTATCTTCATTCCATAATCTTGAAATTTTTATTAATAAGTTATAAAAAAGAGTCTGAACAACTAAACTATTGCTTCTTGAAGTATTATCATATTCCATTATCAGCTGCTTTAAAGTATAAAAAAGCTCTTCACTATCCTTAAGAACCAAAAATTGAAATTTTGAATTAATTAGGCTCTGAAGGTTTACATCAGATTTCACCATTTCGCCAAATGAGAAAAACTTGTTCTCTTTGTTGACAAATTTAAATTCTATATTAAGCATTCTGCATGAGATATTATCTTCTACGATAAGCTTGTGAGCTATTCCAGAATCTATTACAACAAATTCACCTTTACTTAAGTAAATCCTTGAATCTTCAAATCCTACAATACATTTGCCTTTAAGAACATACATTATTTCAACAGCATCATGTTCATGAAGGTCCATATCATAGTTGACCCAGGTTTTATAATAATATGCACTTGCTTTCGGTTCATAGTTTCCGGAAATCCATTTTGAATTAAATAAACTGTATTGATTCATTATAAAATCCTCACAAATAATTCATATTGCACCTGTGGTGCAGGTAACAGGTAATAGGCAATTGACAATAATAGGAGAATGATTAAATCTTTTGAGTCCATTGCTTATAGCCTATTACCATTCAAAATAGTTTGTTTTTTGTAAACTTTTTCAGTACAATTATATAATAAATCTGCTAAGAATACTATTTATTTGTTTTTACTAATTTTCCCACAAATATTATCGTAACTATTTTACTGGATGCCTTTTCATTTCCTTACGGTATTTAATAAATAAATTATAAACAAATGTATAAAAGAATATAAGTAAGAC
>CAYYEC010000310.1:0-5157 GCA_964470745.1 uncultured Eubacteriales bacterium
TCATATCTCACTTTACACTAACTCACGTCTTTTTAACAATAATATAAAACATCTTGTTACATTGCTAGTAACAAGATGTTTCAAAATTTATAATCTTCTTGCCAGTGTTTCTATGAGAAACAATACAGGGACTTGCGTAGTGGCATTATACCCACCGTTAACGCTCAGCATTTCCATATTGTAAGAAATATTCCAATCTGAAATTTGGGCAATAGTAGAATTCGATTGATTAGTAGAATTCGATTGATTAGTGATGCTTAAAATATTACATTTACTGATTTTAAACCGATTAATCAAATCTACAACCTCTTTTGTTTCACCTGTAACTGAAAGTGCAATGACTACTGTATTCCTAAGCATATCTTTTGTTATTGGATAAAAAGGATCTTCTAGTCCTATTGAAAATTTCCCCAAATTTGAAAAATATCTTGCTCCATATCTTGCAAGTGTTCCAGAAGATCCCTGCCCTACAAAAATTACTCTTTCTGCCATTCTTATAAATTCGGTTCCCTGCTCTATTTTCTGCTCAAAAGAATTTGTATTTGTCCTGTGGAAGTAATGTAACAGCTCTGATAAGTCGTTTTGTGGCGGTCTTTCCTGTATTTGATATAAATAATTATTAAGCCCCTTTTTAAATTCATTATACCCATCATAATTCATCTTGTTACAGAATCTAAGGATTGTGGATGTTGACATGTGTGTTTTATTAGCCAATTCCCGTATCGTCATATAAGGGATTTTATCACCATTATCAACAATGAATTTATATAACTTCACTTCTGTTTCGTTGAATTTTTGTATATCGTCATAAGAAAACATTATAGCATTCCTTTTCATTAATAGGATTTCCATATATAGTATACTTGGTATAAACATCATACCATTCAGGGTATTTCCCATAATCAATATTTCCTGATGCAAGCACTTCATTTTTTGATACCTTTTTTGACATCTGAACTGGAATTATTCATCAGAATTATCGCTTCCTTACGAGTCTGCCTTGCTGAGTAAGCAAATAGTCTCTGTATGCCTTGAGTAGACAAAAATGATGTCTGAAGATCTGTTGGCGCCTTGGCCTCAGAGTATGTTTACAACCAACTAATTCAAGGTATCAAGATACCTCCATGATAGCAAATAGTTTCTTTTGCACCCGTACTGCATAGGAATGTAAATTGCTAAATAAACCTATTTTTCTTGAGATGTAAAAAATGTTTTTATCTCATCCAGGAAACTTTTCATTTCTATATTGGAACCAATACTTACTCTCAAATAGTCATTTATTCTTGGTTTATTAAAATACCTTACAAGTACACCTGACTCCTTCAAATAATCAAAAATCACTTTTGCATCAACTTTAGGATGATTTATAAAAATGAAATTAGCTTTTGACTCTATTACATTAAACCCTATTTCAGTCAAGCTTTTAGTCACTCTTTCTCTAGTATCAATTATCTTCATCCTTGTTTCATTAAAATACTCTTTATCATTAAATGCTTCTATTGCCCCAATTAATGCAATCCTATCCAGGGTATATGAATTTACCGAGTTTTTGACTCTATCTATTCCTTCAATTAACTCCTTACCACCAATAGCAAAACCAACTCTTAAGCCTGCTAATGAACGTGATTTGGATAGCGTCTGGACTATCAAAAGATTTGGATAATCAGGAATTAACTTTACAGCTGATTCGCCTCCAAAGTCTATATATGCTTCATCAATAATAACCACTTTTTCAGTATTCTTTTCCAATATGTTTTTAATATCCTCCAAGTCCAGATATTTTCCTGTAGGAGCGTTTGGATTTGGAATTATAATGCCTCCATTTTCAACCAGAAACTCATTTACTGGTACTGAGAAGTTATCATCTAAAGGAACTTGCTTATAGTCAATATTGTATAACTGTGAATACACAGGATAAAAACTATATGTAATATCCGGAAAAAGAATTGGGCTTCCAGGATTAAAAAACGCCTTAAAACAAAAAGCAAGAACTTCATCAGATCCATTTCCTACAAAAATTTGTTCTTTTTTAACATTATAATACTGTGCAATCGTTTCAATCAGATCAGAACAAGTCGGATCAGGATATAGTCTCAAATCAGCATTTGCTGCATTTTTTATTGCCTCAATCACTCTTGGTGATGGAGGATAAGGATTCTCATTTGTATTCAATTTTATATACCTCTTGTCCTTAGGCTGCTCTCCCGGAACATAAGGCTCCAATTTTTTTGTAATCTCACTCCAAAATTTACTCATTTTTGCACTTCCTTTTTGGCTATTGGCTATTGGCTATTGGCTATTGGCTATTGGCTATTGGCTATTAAGTGATTTTACCACAAGCCAACAACCAGCAACATATTTTATCTGTTTCTTAACCTCAATCTCAACCTTCTTTTTCTTCAAACCTCACTCTAATCGCATTCGCATGGGCATCCAGACCTTCCGCTTCAGCAAATAATACGACATCATCTTTCACAGTTTCCAAAGCTTTCCGGGTATATGATATCAGGCTGGTTTTCTTAACAAAATCACCAACATTAAGTGGTGAAAAAAATCTTGCAGTCCCACTTGTAGGTAAAACATGATTTGGTCCGGCAAAGTAGTCTCCAAGAGGTTCTGGAGAGTAATTCCCCATGAAAATTGCCCCTGCATTTCTTACACTACTTAAAATATTAAATGGTTCTTCAATACATAATTCAAGATGCTCCGGTGCAACCTTATTTACCAGCCCAATTGCTTCCTCCAAAGTATCTACAATCATTATAGCACTATAGTCTTGAATTGATTTGGCAGCAATTTCTTTTCTATTTAATTTTGCCAATTGCTTAGCAATTTCTTTTTTAGTTTGATTTGCCAGTTTCTCTGATGTTGTTACCAATATGGATGAAGCCAATACATCATGCTCAGCTTGTGATAGAAGGTCCGCAGCCAGGTAACGTGGACTTGCTTTTTCATCTGCTACAATCATTACTTCACTTGGCCCTGCTATCATATCTATATCACAATATCCATAAACCATCTTTTTTGCTGTTGCAACATATATATTTCCAGGACCTACTACTTTGTCCACCTTTTTAATTGTTTTTGTACCAAATGCCATAGCTGCAATAGCCTGAGCTCCGCCAACCTTGTAGACCTCATCAACTCCCGCAACTTTTGCAGCTGCCAGTATTGTGCTATTTACTTTACCTTCTTTGTTTGGAGGCGTACACATAATAATTTTATCAACTCCAGCAACTTTAGCAGGTACAACATTCATTAGAACAGATGATGGCAATGGAGCCGTACCTCCAGGCACATAGACACCGACTATTTCTAAAGCAGTATACATTTGTCCCAAAATAACTCCATTCTCCTCATTTGAAAACCATGAATTGTCCTTTTGCTTCGAATGAAATCTCTCAATATTATTTTTAGCCTTTTCAATAACTCCAATTAACTTCTTATCAAGATTTTGAAAAGCCTCATCAATCTCCTTCGAAGTAACCATTATTTTATCCAAATCCAGATCTACCTTATCGAAGGACCTGGTATATTCGATTAAAGCTTTATCCCCACTTTTCCTTACATTACTAAGTATACTTTCTACTGAATTAATAACATCAGTTACCTCTCCATGATTTCTTTTAGTCAATTTCTTAAATATGCCTTCTAAACCCTTTTCTTTGGAATTTATAATTTCAATCATTTTATAACCACCTCGTACTTTAAGATCAATCTTCAACAGATTTTGACTCCAGACGTTTTCTTACTCCATCTATTATCCTATTTATTCTTTCGCTTTCCATTTTCATACTAACACGATTTACTATCATTCTAGCACTTATGTCAGCAATTGTATCTAATACTTCAAGTCCATTTTCCCTTAATGTCCTTCCAGTTTCTACCACGTCAACAATTACTTCAGATAGTCCAACTAAAGGTGCTAATTCTACTGATCCATGGAGTTTTATAATTTCAATAGACTCTTTTCTTTTATGCTCAAAGTAATCTCTGGCAATTCTTGGATATTTAGTAGCAACTCTTTTATTTGTTAAAGAATCAAGTTTTCCCAATAACTCTTTTGGTCCGGCTATACACATTCTACATGCAGCAAACCCCAAATTTAGAACTTCATATAAATGCCTGCCTTCTTCTAGCAATGTATCTTTTCCAACAATCCCCAAGTCTGCTGCACCATACTCCACATATGTTGGAACATCACTGGGTTTAGCAAGAAAAAACTTTATTTTATTCTTTTCATCAGTCAAAATCAGTTTTCTTGACTTACCTTTCAATTCAGTACAATCTATTCCAGCAGCTTCAAACAAATCTATTGACAATTCAGTTAGCCTTCCTTTTGATAGAGCAATTGTTAAATACCTCATTTTACTTATCACCCATTCCATCTATTATTTTACTTAAAGTAGTCTTTGTTATTTCACCACTTTCAAGATTATGAAGTTCTATATTTTCTTTATCTAAGATATATATAATGCCACCGATATTTTTACCAATTGCATATTCCTTTAAATTCTGCAAGCAGCTATTTGTAATATCCATCTCAACTACAAGTCCTTGAGACCTTAATTCTTTACAGAGTTCAAATGCAGTTTTCCTTCCTTCTTCATTATAACAGACAATATTATCAATCTCTTGATTTGTTTTAACTATTTTTTGTCTATCCAATGCTTGCATTATAAGATTAACGCCTAATGAAAATCCTGTTGCAGGACACTCCTTTCCAAATTTCTCTACTAGTTTATCATATCTTCCGCCACTTAAAATAGGAAATCCTACTCCATATGTAAATCCTCTAAATATAATTCCAGAGTAATAATTAGACCTTTGAACCATTCCTAAATCCACAGACACATATTTTCCATATCCGTAGTCGTTTAAAATCTCTATTACTTTCCTTAAATTTTCAAGTGCCTTTAGGCAATTATCATTTATATTAATTTGTTCTACTTTATCAATTACATCTACAGAGCCGAAAAGCTTTGGAAGATTAAAAATTAATTCTTTTAAATCCTGCCTGATATCATGCCCCTTAACAAGTTCCTCTATCCCAATGAAATCTTTTGAATCAATCAGCAATCTCATTTGCTCAATATCTTCATTAGAAAGTCCAGTCTCTTCCATTAAACCTTTAAAGAAACCTACCTGACCCAAATC
>CAYYEC010000311.1:0-5154 GCA_964470745.1 uncultured Eubacteriales bacterium
GGGTTCCACCATTCGCTATTGCTCCATAGGCAGTAATTAGTTGTATTGGGGTTATTTGGAACCTTTGACCAAATGATGCAACTGCCATATCAATTTCCTGGGGATCTGCAAAAATAATTGATTTAGATTCTCCAGGAATTTCTATACCTGTACTATCATAAAACCCAAATGCTCTCATATATTTAAAAAATGTTTTTACTCCCAGAGATTGAGCCACCCTAACAAAAACCGGGTTACAAGAATTGTAAACACCTTCTCTAAAACTCTCTTCACCGTGAGCATTAGGTTTCCAACAATTTATATCCCATCCTCCAAGTTGTATAGTAAAATCATTAACCCTACTTTCTGGAGTAATTACATTTTCCTCAAGCCCTGCTGCTGAAGTAATTGCTTTGAAAGTAGACCCTGGCTCATATGTATCATTTACTGCCTTGTTTCTCCAAACTGTACTATAAAGAGTCTTTACATCTTCGTTAGTATGGCCATTCCAGGCTGATTCATCAATACCTTCGACTCCTTTAGGAAATGCAAATGGATCATTCAAGTCAAAATCAGGTTTGGATGTCATTGCTAGAATGTCTCCAGTTCTTGGATCCATTACTATTGCAGCAGCACCATTTAAGAGCTTATTATCAATTATTGCCTTTTCCATAGCATTTTCTGCAAAGCTTTGAATAGTCTCATCTATAGTTAAAACAACATTCAACCCATCCTCAGCTGAAATATATTTTTCTTGCTTGAAGGGTACCTCCCTACCTCTTGCATCTACTTCACTTAGTATTTTACCCGGAACGCCCTTCAAATATTTGTCCATAGTCTTTTCAATTCCATTTAGCCCCTGATTGTCATCCCCAGTAAATCCTATTACATGCGCAGCTAAATTTCTATTGGGATAAAATCTTTTTGTATCTTCATCAATGTACAACCCGGAAATATTTTCTTTCGTTCTCCATTCTCTCACCTTTTCAGCTATTCCACTATCTACCTTCCGTTTTATGTACTCAAATCTACTTTTCTTTGTAATCTTTTTCAGTATAGCTGCTTCATCCATCTGGAGAAGTTCAGATAATTTTTGAGAAATAGTTTGTGGATCTATTTCCAAATCTCTAATTATTTGAGGATTAACTGATATAGATTCTACAGAAGCACTAACAGCCAGCTCTTTTCCATTTCTATCATAAATAGTGCCCCTTTTGGGAGTAATATCACGATTTATAGTTTGATTTGCCAAAGCCTTTTGTTGATACTCATCTCCTCTTACGATCTGAATCCATCCCGTTCTGACAACAAGTAATATCAATAGCATTGAAAACGTAACCAGTATAAATAACAGTCTTTTTTTTAATTTTAAATTTGAACCTGACAAAATACGTACCTCCTGCATATTAAAAAAGACCGTAGACCGTATTCACCTTAAGACATATATTATGGTTCTTAAATTATTACTTCCTCTCTTTCTCAGAGCCTGTGGAAGTAATAGTTTTGTTTAACGATCCCCAATTTAATATATGCTATTGTTAAAAATAATACTAATCCAAAGTCTAAAATCTTTAAATTCTAATATAATATTTGTATCACTTAAAAAAAACTATAAACTTTGAAGTGATACAAATTACTAATATAACCAATCAGTAACTTTTCCAACTTTATCAATCAGAGCTAAAAAAATATTTTCTTTTTGTTTAGCAAATTCATATCCATCTCTGATTTGAGTGTAACTTTCCCTTGGAACGCCAACATTAACAATTTGATATTTATTTGGCTTATGCATTCCAAGTTTCTCTTCCGCAACCAGTTTTACTCTATCTAAGCTGACTTGTTCTTCAATTTCAATTTGAAGCTTAGTATTTGAGTCCTGAAATTTCTCATAACTAGCTGTTTTCTTATTCAAATCATAACTTAATTGAGTGATAATTGCATACCTGTACATTAATATAAGGCATAGTGAAAAACTTAGTAATACCAAAGATACCATCTTCAGTTTAGCCTTGATATTACTTTTAGTTTTTTTAATAATCTTTTTACGTTTAATTATCCTCTCTTGTGGAAGCTCGCTATATCCAACCTCCAACTTTTCAGCAGTATTTCCATAAACGTAGTTTTCATCTACTGGTATCAATTTTATTCACCTCAAATACATTTTATTACATTTTATCATTTGTATTTTTTCAAGTTTTTAAAACAGTAAGTTCCTAGAGTCAAACATGTTTGACTCTAGGAGATTGCAGCAATTTTTTCTTTTGATTGTCTTTTGTTTCTTTTGTCTTTTTCATCTTTTGTAATTAAGATTCATTTGTGTCATAACTGCTTTTTTTCTTTTGTAATTTAAATTTTTATCTTTTGTGCTTCTATATTTTTTGCAATAAACATTTTACATTTCTTATTCAGATATTGCAAAATAATATACCTCTGTCTATATGTTGCATATTTCTTCCATGTAATGTATTTATTGCAACATATATGGTTTTATCTTTTGTTTTCATATTTATATTAATATAAATAATTTTAAATTTTTTCCACTACTCTTAATTTTGCACTTCTTGATCTCGGATTCATTTCCAGTTCAAAATCTGAAGGACTTACTGGCTTTCTTGTAATCGGTCTAACAATTGGTTCTTTGCCACACACGCATACAGGAAATCCTGTTGGACAGGTGCAAGGCTTAAAATAATTCATAAATTCATTTTTTACAATTCTGTCTTCTAACGAATGAAAAGTTATTATGCATAATCTTCCATTTTGATCTAATATATCTATCGCATTTCCAATTGTTTTTTTTAAAATACCCAACTCGTTATTTACAGCAATTCTTATGGCTTGAAAAGTTCTTTTGGCCGGATGGGGACCATCTCTTCTCGCACTTGCAGGTATTGCTGCTTTAATTATTTCAACCAATTGTACTGTTGTTTCAATTCTGTCTGTTTTTCTAGCTTCAACTATAAACGAAGCAATTCTTGATGCCCATTTTTCCTCGCCATAATCCTTAATTATATTTGTTATATCTTCTTTACTATATTCATTAACAATTATTTCAGCATTTAGCTCTTGTCTTCTATCCATTCTCATATCAAGAGGAGCATCATTTTGATAACTAAATCCTCGCTCAGCTTCATCAAGCTGATGAGATGACACACCTAAATCTAAAAGTATACCATCTACTGAATTAATATTATATTTTCTAATTACATCCTTCATGTATCTAAAGTTTATGTTTTCTAATATAATATGAGCTTGTCCATTTATACTATTCAATCTATCTCTTGAAGCGTTTATAGCATTATTATCCTGATCTAAACCAATTAGTATCCCATTTGAGTCAAGTCTTTTATATATTTCTGAACTATGACCCGCACCGCCTAATGTCCCATCTATATATACCCTATCGGCTTTAATATCTAAATATTTTAAACTTTCTTCCAATAATACCGATTTATGTTCAAATTTCATTAAAACACCTTTTTGTTTTCTTATATTATAATTTACTACGCCTCGTATTTTACTTACTTTTGCCTATTTATTCTATTAAATTCCCAGTAGCGCCATTTTTTCAGCTATCTCATCAGGACTAATGTTTTCATCTCCATTATAGGTTTCCCATCTACCTTTATCCCATATTTCTACACGACTTGAAACCCCAATTACATATAAATCTTTTTCTAAGCCACCGTACTCCCTTAAATTTAAAGGAAGTAATATACGACCTTGCTTGTCCACTTCACATTCTGTAGCTCCTGAAAAGAAAAATCTAACAAATACTCTAACATTTTTATCGGTAAATGGCAGGTTTCTTAGTTTAGTTTCGATGCTTTTCCACTCTTCCATAGAATACGCAAACAAACAATTATCAAGACCCTTAGTAACTATAAACTTTTCACCAAGGCCTTCTCTAAATTTAGAAGGTATAATTACTCTCCCTTTAGAGTCCATTGAATGTTGGTATTCACCATAAAACAACTAATCCACCTCAATCTGTAGCACCAACTACCACTTCTCACCACTTTCCACCACTTTAATTGTAATTTTATTCTAAAATAAAGAAATAATCAAGTATTATTTTTTTATTTAGATAAAAAAACACAAAAGATAGGTCTATATTCCTACTAAAAATTAGGGCTATAAAACTCAAAATAGAAATAATTAGTATATTACCATTTTAGGGAAATAAAACTTATTGTCATCCATTTCATGTTTTTTCTTCCTTCATTTGTTCCAAGAAACCAACTAAAAAACGAATGTACTTTATATGCACATTCGTTTTCTAAAAATTTATATGTAAGATAAATCTATACTTTCAAAAGTTTCTTTTAATTTCTATTGGGAAATATTGAATATTGTCTTTTTCCTTCTAGCAGAAACACTAAGTATAATTCCAATAGCTATAAAATTTGTTATCATCGCACTTCCTCCATAACTAACAAATGGTAAAGGTATTCCTGTAATAGGTAATATGCCAATAGTCATTCCAATATTTTCAATAAAATGGAACATAAGAACAGCAGTCAATCCTATAACCAAGAATGCTCCATATGAATCTCTGGAATTTTTAGCAATAAAAATACATCTTAACAAAATAAAGAATATTAAAATTATTATAATTGTTGTCCCTATAAAACCTAATTCTTCACCAATTACTGAAAAAATAAAGTCTGTATGCTGTTCTGGAACTGCTCCATTTTGAGTCTGAATCCCTTCAAAAAGACCTAACCCAAAAATTTGTCCCGAACCTATTGCTCTTTTAGATTGAACGACATGATATCCTATTCCCTGTGCATATGCTTCAGGATTTATAAAGGAAATAATTCTATCCTTCTGATGCGGTTCCAGAATCTTAAACCATAATACTGGTAACGATACCAAAAACATTCCTATCCCAATTAAAATATATCTATATTTAAGTCTACAAATAAAAGACATTATAAAAAATGCGAACATAAACACCATCGCAGTTCCTGTATCTGGCTGCAAAAGTACTAATAGAACTGGTAGAACTGAAAAAAATAATAGTTTAAATATACCTGGACTTTTATCTTTATCATAAATTTTCTCAAAATAAATCGCTGCAACAACTACAAATGCTATTTTCGCAAGCTCTGAAGGCTGAAAATTAAATCCTCCTAAACTGATCCATCCATTTGTACCTGTTTGAGTATATCC
>CAYYEC010000312.1:0-5132 GCA_964470745.1 uncultured Eubacteriales bacterium
CATCCATTCGTGGTCAGAAGTGTTTTGATCAGGACTGTTTGATGCATTCATTACATAATTTGTAGGAAAATCGTCAGTAGCTAATTTGAGTGATGATATTTCTCCATATGATCCAACTGTTACATCAAAATATGAATTGGACATTGTTGCTGCTGAAGCTGTCATTGGACCAATTAACATAAATACTAGCGCTGCAAATAAAAATACAATTGAAAACTTAATCCCCTTTTTTGATATTTGATTTACTAAAGTTGTACTTTTTTCTACTTTTTTCATAAATTACACCCTTTCTTATTTTATTTGTCTTTTTGATACTACAAGATAAATACCACCTTCCTTCTTTTTTCAATTTAGTAATTTAATTTGAAATTTCACACCACCTCCTCTCTAAAATTATTAATCTTTTATTGACAAATGTCAAGAATTTTACCAAAAATTGCTTATACATAAAAAGCAGCTGAAAACCTCTATCTTAATTTGTTCTCAGCTACTTTATTGTCATGTATTATAGAGGAACTTTGTGATTATTAGCTATTGTGAAAATCATTTCTCCAGTTATCTACCTTTTGAGTAAATGGGTTTTAGTCAAACTGCATTAATCATCCCTGTACCATTAATTTAAAAGATTGTAAAGTATTTGTACCATTTGCAACATATGAATCAATACACTTTATAAATCACCTCCCATTAAAAAATTGTAGTAGAAAAATAAGCTATATATGTTGCATTAAAGATATTACATAGAAAAAATAAGCAACATATAGACAGAGGTTTATTATTTTGCAATATCCAAATAAGGAATGTAAAATGTTTATTGCAAAAAATATATCATAGAAATTCTAATACGCTTAAATAAAATAGTTTTGAAAATAATTGTTTATATAGAGATCTTCTTCTCATATTGCTGTGGAGTCATACCAGTTATTTCCTTGAATACTGTGAAAAAATAGGTGTAATTATTAAAGCCTACCTTATGAGCCACTTCCTTTAATTCAATTCCTTCCTTCATCATCGTTTTTGCATGGTCTATCCTTAAATTATTTAAATAGCTAGTAAAGCTTTTCCCATTTTCTTCCTTAAAAAGCTTACTTAAATATTGAGGTGAAACATTTATTTGTTCTGAAACGTATGAAAGTGAAATATCCTTATAATAATTTTTTAATATATAATCAACTGCTTTTTTAACAACAGCAGAAAAATTGTCATTTTTCTTATTCTTTTCAATTATGTCCAAAAGAGAACTATAAAGAAGCTTAAACCATTCCATCAATTCATCTATAGTTCTATAAATTTTAATATCCTCATAAAGATTGCCTGAAAAATGATATTCAGATTCTTGCTCCATATCTAATTCCTTAATCATTCTCTTCAATATATTTATAAATTCAATACTTACTATCTTGATAGTATCAAAAGATACCTTTTTTTCTTTCAGATTATTAAATATCGATTCAATTAATTCAATAACCTTTTCTCTATGCAAGCCTCTTATGTTTATAATAATTTCTTTTTCTTCGCTAATAGTTAATCCTGCTAAATTATTGGAACTATCATTATTTGCAAATTCATTTTTTTTTGAAATATAATTACTGCCTTTATAATATCCATTTTCCAAAATCGTAGTTGTCTCAATGTAATATTCACTTATTTTTGCAAATGATGGACATATATTGCTAATTCCAAAGCTCATAGTAATATTTAAAAATCTTTTCACAGTATCCTTAATCTTACATACATTAGCTACTGACCTTGAATTTATATGACTTTCACTTGCAGTATCTGCAAATGACATTATAAAAACAAATTTTCCATCTTCCATATGAACATATACTGTCTTCCCAATTTCCGAACAAATATTTTGGAAAATGTTTTCTATAGTTTGTAAGAAGCCGGCAAACTCCTGTGTCGTAAATTTTTCTCTGTATTGATAGAAACTATCAATTTGTGCAACAGAAATAATTAAATTTCTGTCGTCCAAACTAATATCATATTCCTTCATTATTTGCTCAAAATTTTCTTCAATATATCCGTTTAATAAATTCATAATTACATTTTTTTGAACTAATGCTCTTCCCGAGGATGCCATTGCCATTATTCTATTCATCTTTTGAGTCTTCACCAGTTCTTTTTTAATAGTTTCTTTTTCGGATTTTAATATTGAAAGTAACGATTTTGTATCTATTTTGTGTTTAACTAAATAATCTACTGCACCTTCCTTTAAGCTTTGACGAACAAATTCAAACTCATCAAAAGAGCTAAAAGCAAGAATTCTTATAGAAGGTAAAATTTTTATAACTTCTTTAATAAACTCCACACCATTCATTCCTGGCATGTTCATATCTGCAAAAATTATATCCGGGCTTAATTCCTGCACTTTTTTTAGAGCATCATAGCCATTATCTGCTTCACCGCAAATAATATATCCTTCCCGCTCCCAGTTGACTAAACAACGAAGATTTATTCGAGCAATTGCTTCATCATCAACAATTAGAACTTTAATCATTGTCACACCTCTATCACGAAATTACTGGCAATGTAATTCCTACCGATGTAAAAACATCTTTTTCGCTCTTAATCCGCAGACCATAATTTTCTCCATAAGCAAGTCTGATCCTCTCATTTACATTGCTTAATCCAATGCTGTTAAATCTGTCTTTTGAAGCTTTTTCTCCATTGAAAAGCTTCTCGATTTCAGACTGATCCATACCTACCCCGGTATCGGTTACAGTTATATTAATGCAATCATCATCAATATATCCTTTTAATGAAATAATTCCCTGTCCCTGTTTTGGTCCAATTCCATGAATAATAGAATTTTCTATTACCGGCTGTAAAATAAATTTGAGGATTTTATAATCTAAAATATCATTATCAACCTCAAAATGCATATCAATTTTTTTAAAATATTTAAATTCCTGTATGCTTACATAACTTTTTATATTTAATATTTCTTCTCTTATTGTAATTACATCTTCCCCTCTACCCATACTCCCGTTTAGCAGGCAAATCAAAGAAGTAACTACAGTTTCTATATTTTCAGCTTTTTGCATCTTTGCCAACCATACTACATTATTTAGTGTGTTCGCAATAAAATGGGGATTTATCTGAGCCTGTAGAGCACGGAACTCCGCTGTAGCTTTCTGTTTCTCTTTTGCTTTGATTTTTTCTATATGGTTATTAAGCTCTTCAATCATTCTATTATAGCTTAATGTCACTTCACCAACTTCATCTCTGGCATCCTCATTCACCGAACTGGATTCTAAATTGCCCTTCTCTACCTCTCGCATGGAATGAATTAGTTTTCCAAGTGGAAATGTTATGCTTCGATAGATAAGCAGGAAAAAAAGTAAAGAAACAAAAATACATATAATTCCAACAGTCTCTACTATTTTTTTAATATCATTTGCCAAACTGTCCAAATAGGTATTTGGTATTAAAGCAATCACAGTCCATCTTGACTCAGGAATCCTTGAAAAAGCAGTAAGATATTTACTGTTGGTTCCTTTTATGGTACCCTCCATAATACCTTCATTAAATTTTGTTTGAATACTCCTGCTGATTTCAGATGAAAACCTTGTTCCAACCTCAGCTTTATTATCACTCAATACCACTAAAAATCTGGAATCCACTATATAAATTTTACTCCCCCTGCCAAGATTCACATCTTCATACAAGCTATATAAATAATTTGTATCAACTCTCAACATTAAATAACCCAGAGACTTTTTGAATGTGTTTAAATCTAGTATACTCCGTGATAATACAATAAGACCTTTATATCCTTTTTTAGCAATATCATCGGTATACCATATGTAACTGCCATTTGCCTCTTTCGTTATCTTCTTAACTTCATCTGCGTCATCCATGTAGCTAATGAATGGACTTGTATTTAAATTTGGATAACTCATAGGCGATATTACTCTACCATTATCCGTAATTATATCTGATTCCATTATATCCAGAGATACCTTAAGGGACTCCTTCATAGTTTTCTGTATAGCCTTACTTGCTAAATATTGATCTGATTCATTCATGCTGCCAAATTCTTCTAGAATATCCTGTACATTTGTTGAATTGGCAATAATATTGCCATATTCTTGCCAATTTAGTAGTTTTCCATTAATTAACGTACTCATCTGTTTAACAACTTGCAGGGATTGCACACTAATTTTAGATATAATGTCCTTATTAGCTTTTTGATAGGAGATAACTCCTATCACAAGGATTGGGATTATAGATATTATAATAACCATCATAAAAAATCTAGCTTTCACACTTAAAGACCGAATCACTTTAATGGAAACATTATCTATTTTTGATAAGACCATACTCAAAAATTTATTCATCCATCCCACTCTAGCAGTTTGTAAAGCTTCAATTTCAAGGTTTTATTATTAAGCTTTACAAATCTACTTCCTTAATTTGTGGTCTGCATACCCTAAACAATATACATTACAGACAACAAAGTATTATTCATAAATTAAATTAATCATACCACATAGTAAAATATAAATCTAATGTATTATGATTTTAAACCTGTCAGAACAATTCCTTCTATAAAATATCTTTGTCCAATAACATATAATAAAATTGCAGGAGTTATCGCAAGTGTAGATGAGGCCATAAGTGATTTCCAATTAGTTCCGAACCCTCCTTTAAAAGTTGCAAGTCCTTGCGATATAGTATACTTGTGCTGGTCGGAAAGATATATAATTGGTCCCAAAATATCATTCCAATAGGTTATAAATGTAAATAATCCTACAGATATAAGTACAGGCTTGATTAGGGGAAAGAGTATTTTAAATAATATTTTCATATGTGATGCCCCATCAATTGTTGCTGCTTCATCTATATCCCTGGGAATAGTCATCATAAACTGTCTGACTAAAAATATGTTAAATCCTCCGCCGCCCAAAAATGCAGGTACTATAAGAGGAATATATGTGTTATAGAATCCCAACTTGCTCCAAAATATAAATATAGGTATTATTGTTACTACACCTGGCATAAGCATACTTCCAATAACTCCGGAAAACCAAAGCTTTTTTAAAGGAAAATCAAGTCTTGCGAACGCATAAGCTGCTATACTTGAGGTCAAAAATACCCCTAATAATGATGGAATTACTATAGAC
>CAYYEC010000313.1:0-2642 GCA_964470745.1 uncultured Eubacteriales bacterium
TAAAATCTCCATATAATAGTTTAGAGGTTATAGGCAATGGGCAACTAAATACAGTCATCCTCAGTTAACCTTAACCTCAACCTTAATTTAATTTTTAATTCTTAATTCTCAATTCTTAATTCTCAATTAAAATTACCCTCCTGATACCAACTTAAAAATATCATTATAGAAGGTAAAAATCATAATCATTATTAAAATAGCAAATCCTACCATAGAAATCATGGCTTCTTTATTAGGTGCAAGTGGTTTTTTTCTTATACCTTCAATAAGTAGTAAGAGCAGCTTACTTCCATCTAAAGCAGGAAATGGAATCAGATTCATAATACCCAAGTTAATACTTATAAATGCTGTGAAATTTAATAAAAGTATAAATTTATAAAACAGTGTCGGTCCTGCTTCAACTACATTACCAAGTTCAGATACAATTCCTACTGGTCCTGATATTTCGTTAGCTGAAACTTTCCCCTTTATTAATAAGGATAATGAATAATATACATTTTTTATTGACGATAATGTATAAGTCACAGAGTGTTTAAATGTATTTATTACACCGCCTTTTTCATTTTTGAAAATAAATCCTAAATTATATTGGGCAAATTTTGGAGTTATCCTTAGCGGAACCTGTTTGCCATTTCTTATTACGATAACATCAACAGGATTATCCTTATTTATCTTTAAGAAATTTCTAATCTCATCTATATTGTTTACTTCTGTATCATTCAAGTTAATTATTTTATCATCAGCCATAAGGCCCCCTTCACTAGCTGGAGAATTTGGGGATACCTTTGCAACAACATTTGTATTTAAATTTTCATCCTGTTTTGCTGAAAACCCAAATTGATATATTTTTTCTGGAGTTATTGTAAAATCTTCTCTTTCATTTCCTCTCATAACTTCTACATCAACAGGTTCTCCATTTGATACATAAAGCATCAAACTGATATCCATTGGATGTAATACAGTTTTTCCATCATATTTTTTAACAATATCGCCCTCTTTAATTCCTGCATTTGTAATAGGAGAGCCTGGTGTAACCTGCGCAATTTCATTAGTTGTAAATCCCATGAATGAAAATACAAATGCTAAAATCAGAACTGCCATAAGAATATTCATGATTGGTCCAGCTGCAATAACAGAAGCTCTAGCACCAATAGACTTTTTATTATATGCCATTTCATCATCAGAACTTTCTTCCTCACCTTCCATTTTTACATATCCACCTATAGGAATCGCTCTTATAGAATATAGTGTCTCACCACGGTTAATACTAAATAATTTAGGTCCCATAAATATAGAAAACTCAAGTACCTTAATTCCTGCAAATTTTGCAAACATAAAATGTCCAAGTTCATGAACAATAATTAAAAAACTAAAAGCTAAAATGCCAAGAAAAACATTCATATATAAAACCTCCTGAAAAACGTAGTTATAGTATACTTTTGTGCAAAGTTTCCGAAAATGATACATGGAGGCACATCCTCTGAGTTTAGAGAAATAATTTTTAGGAGGGAATGTCCACAAGTCTCATTTTCTACAGATGTCTTTGGTCTTTAAATCTTAATCTTAATCTCAGTCTCTACTCAACTTCAAATACTTCTCAACTTCTGCCCTCGCCCATTTATCTACTTCTATTATATCATACAAGGTAGGGTTAGTATTCACAATATGTTTATTCATTACATATTTTATTATCTTCATTATATCCATAAATTCTATTTCCCTATTTAAAAATTTGGCAACAGCAGTTTCATTAGCACCGTTAATTACTGCTGGCATTGTTCCACCTATTGCTAGTGAGTCAAATGCATATTTCAAGCATGGAAATGTTTCATAGTCAGGTTTTTCAAAAGTTAATTTATTTGTTTTTAATAAATTTAATTTAGAAAAGTCATTATATTCTCTATCTGGATATGTTAAAGCAAATTGAATTGGAATCCTCATATCAGGAGAACCTAACTGAGCAATAACAGAGCCATCAACATATTCAACCATAGAATGAATTATACTCTGTGGATGAACTAGTACATCAATTTGCTTTGCTTCTATTCCAAATAACCACTTTGCTTCTATTACCTCTAACCCCTTATTCATTAATGTCGCAGAATCAATAGTTATTTTACTTCCCATTTCCCAATTTGGATGATTTAATGCTTGTTCCAAAGTAACTTTTTCTAAATCGCATTTGTTTTTACCTCTAAAAGGACCTCCAGAGGCAGTTAGAATTATCTTTGCAACTCGTTTTCTTTCATTTCCCATCAAAGACTGGAAAATCGCGGAGTGCTCACTATCAACAGGTATTATTGACACGCCATTTTTTTTAGCCTCTGACATAACAAGAGATCCAGCTGTAACTAAGGTTTCTTTATTAGCTAAGGCAATATCTTTACCTTTTTTAATTGCACTCATAGTAGGTATCAAGCCGGCTATTCCAACAATAGATGTTAGTACCATATCAACATCCGCTATTGTTGCTACCTTTATTAATCCCTCAACACCATATAAAACTTCAGTGTTAAGATCTTTAATCCTTTCTTTAAGTTTACTTGCCAGCTCTTCATTAGCCACAGAAACAACCCTTGGATTAAATTCTAAGATTTGCTTTTCCAAAATATCTATACTTGTATTTGCTGATAACCCAGCTA
>CAYYEC010000313.1:2652-5128 GCA_964470745.1 uncultured Eubacteriales bacterium
TTTCTAGCCACATCCAAAGCTTGTAAACCAATAGAGCCAGTAGAGCCTAATACAGAAATGCATTTTTTCATATATGTAAACCTCGCAAGTTTTAAAAATTTTGTATAGCTATATTAAACGCACAAATGATTCTACATTAAATTAATATTGATAATTGTTCGTTTAATGAGTTCTATAGGTGTAGATTTCGCATAAGATAAATTGAAATTTAGAATCATTTACGCGAAATCTATATTATAATAAAAATATCACATAAAAGTAAACAACAGGTGCACAGAATAAAATACTATCAAATCTATCTAAGACACCACCATGACCAGGAATTATTATACCATAGTCCTTAACATTAACGTATCTTTTTATGGAAGAAGCAGACCAATCTCCAATTTGAGAAATTATCCCGTTTAAAAATCCTATAATAATAAAATGAGTAATTGCAATACTTGTAAAAGAACCAGAATATCTTAAGTATCCCCAATAAATCACAGTTATTAAAATACTGCCAAATACTCCGCCTATACTGCCTTCTATTGTCTTATGTTTGCTGATCTCCGGTAAAATCTTATTTTTTCCAAATAAGCTTCCAAAAATAAATGCAAAAGTATCAGTTGAAAATGCGCCGATAAAAATTAACCACATGAATATAAGCCCATTCTCTAAATTTCTGGTTAAGAGTACAAATGAAAAAAGAAAAACAACATAAATAATACCAAAAATAGTTAATGCAACATCACTTATATTATATTTTTTATGTAAAAATATTGAGAATGAGAATAAAACTACTAATAGTAAAAAAATTGCTAATAGTAAATAGTGAACAGAATTAAATAAATCACTAAAATTGTTTAAAAACTTATATTTATCATTTAATCCTATTATAAGAATATAAGTTGAAGATAAATAACCAATACTTCTTATTGGATTAAATCCTTTATTTGAAACAGAATTATAAAACTCATATAAACCAATAAGAGATACAATAAAAATAGCAATACCAAGTACTAGTTGCCCAAACCATGCAACTGTAAGAAGAATGGCAACACCAATAACTCCACTTAAAATTCTTAATTTTAACAATTAAATTCCTCCAAATCTTCTCTTCCTGTTTTGATAATGTTTTATAGCTTCTAAAAGAAGTTTTTCATTAAAATCCGGCCAAAGAACATCTGTATACCAAAATTCTGTATACGCTGATTGCCATAAAAGAAAATTACTTAATCTCTTTTCACCACTGGTACGTATTAACAAATCAGGATCTGGAATATCTGATGTATATAAATTATCACTAATCAATTGTTCATTAATACTATTGAGTTTAACTTTATTCATGCTTACTTGGTCACTAATTCTCTTTACAACATTAATTATTTCATCTCTGCCTCCATAATTCAATGCTATTACAAGATTCAGTCCATTTCTTTTTTCTGTAGATTTTACTACTCTTTTTATTTCATTTTGAATTTCTACAGGTAAATCCAGAGTATTACCTATAACTCTTATACGAACGTTTTTACCTGCCAATTCTTTATCTGCTCTTTTTAAATATTCCAGCAACAAAGACATAAGTGTATCGACTTCACTTTTCGGTCTTTTCCAATTTTCCGTAGAAAAAGCATATACAGTAAGAAACTTTATGCCAATTTTATCACATGATTGAACAATTCTTTTCAAAGTATTAGAGCCTTCTCTATGCCCAAAGTTTCTTGACAGCCCACGTTTTTTTGCCCATCTGCCATTACCATCCATTATTATAGCAATATGTTTTGGTATATTACTTAGATTTTCTATATTATGTTTTTTATTAAAAAAGTTCTTGATGAACTTCATTTTTACCTCCAAGTTTTGAAATTGAATTGCCTCTAAATATAATATACAAAATATTTCAAAAAAACAACTAAAATTTAATTATCTTAATTCTAAAATTTGTTATTTTAAGTATATAACAGCTGTTTTGAATGAGTTAAAAAAAATATATAAAGTTATATTTAACTCATTCTTAGCTTAAAAATCTTTTAGCATATCAAGCTTATTATATTTTCTCTCTAACCTTTCATGCAAATATCTTTTAATTATATTTGAAAATTCATTTTCAATTGAATTGGATAAATCAAATTTAAAGACATCCTCCAGCCTGGAATAAATAACGTAAATCATTGCTTTTACAACTCCGTTTGATAATAATACCGTAGATTTAGTGTCAGCTGCACACTCTTCACAAATAAAACCACAATTTGAAAAACTAAAGTATACATTTTCCATATCTTTATAATTACAAAGTACGCAACTGGTTATTTGAGGTTTATATCCTATGATACAAAGCAGCTTTAATTCAAAAATCGAAACTATTAATTGATGTGATTTTTTAGACC
The DNA here is from genome assembly GCA_964470745.1 of uncultured Eubacteriales bacterium. Taxonomy (GTDB): domain Bacteria; phylum Bacillota; class Clostridia; order DSM-8532; family CAYYEC01; genus CAYYEC01. Next base: position 5,022 of record CAYYEC010000313.1, read on the forward strand.
TTGAAAGCATATGTAATGTATTTAACAATAATTTTAATACCTGCGTCGATGTTTGATTTTCCTGAATCAAATCATTAACTATATCAATCAAATGAGCAGCATATGTT
>CAYYEC010000314.1:0-5122 GCA_964470745.1 uncultured Eubacteriales bacterium
AATCTTAATCTCCGCCTTACTTCCTCAGTCTTGGATCAAGTGCATCCCTCAAACCATCTCCCATGACATTAAATGCAAACATGGTTAATGATATTAGAAATGCAGGAATAAATAATTGGTAAAAATTCCCTACAAGTATACTACCCAAAGCATCACTTGTGAGTGTCCCCCAACTTGCTTGCGGTGCTGAAATACCTAGTCCTAAGAAACTTAGCGTAGCTTCAGCAAATATTGCTGAAGGAACAGTTAAAGTCATATTAACCAATATTGGTCCCATAGTATTGGGTATAATATGCTTTCTTAATATCCATGATGTCCTTGCTCCCAAAGCTCTGGAAGCTTGAACATATTCTTGCTCTTTTAATTGTAATACCTGACCTCGAATAAGCCTTGCCATTGGTATCCATCCCGTAACTGTCATAGCTAAAATCATAGATGTAAGTCCCGGTTTGAAAACAACTAGAAACAAAATAGCCATCAATAAATAAGGTATACTATATAATACTTCAGCTATCCTCATCATAATATTATCAGTTCTGAATGATGAAATACCTGATAATCCACCATATATAACTCCAATAGCAAAGTCTATAATAGCTGCCATAAATCCTATAAATAATGATATTCTTGCTCCATACCAAGCTCTTGTAAATATATCCCTGCCAGCAGAATCTGTGCCAAACCAATGCTCTAAATTTGGTCTTAAATTCTTTTTTGTAAAATCCTGTTCATAATATGTGTATTTATTTAAATATGGACCAAATATGGCCAATAATATTAGCAAAATTATAATTCCCAAACCAATCATAGCAAGTTTGTTTTTCTTAAATCTACGCCACACATCAGACCAATAATTTATACTTGGTCTTGCAATTTTTTCGGCATCGCTAAAATTATCCTCTACAGGCGTAAACATCTCAGTTGTAAATTGTATATTATCTTTCATCATTTACTCTCCCCTGTAATCTTTATTCTTGGATCTATCAGTGTATATGCAATATCGATAACAAGAGTCATCAAAATTAGAATGGTACTAAAAAATACAGTTGTACCTAATATAGCCGAATAGTCTCGATTAGCTATACTCTTAACAAACATCTCACCCATACCGGGAATACCAAAAATCTTTTCAATAATAAAGCTTCCGGTTACTAAATTTGCAGTAATTATGCCAAGAATAGTAACTACAGGTAAAATAGCATTTCTAATAGCATGCTTCACAATTATAAAACCAAAAGACAATCCTTTTGCCTTGGCAGTTTTTATATAATCCTGAGAAAGAACTTCTAACATACTTGACCTCATAAGCCTTGCAATATGAGCTAGAGGAAGCATAGCTAAAGATATTGAAGGCATTATGGTATGCTTCCATGTTTTCCATGTGGCAACAGGCAACAATCTCCATTCTACAGCTACATAATTTATTAATAGTGTGGCCAAAATAAAACTGGGAACTGATATGCCTATAATTGCAACAACCATAGCTACATAATCTAAAAATTTATTATGGTTAAGTGAAGCCATAACACCTAAAATCAATCCAAAGGTAATTGCAATAATAAGAGCTTGAAGTCCTAAATGCATAGAAACCGGAAATCCCTTTGCTAACATATCATTAACTGATAAAGTAGCCGATTTCATCGAAGGTCCCAAATCCAATTTAACCAGAGATTTCAAATACAGTCCATATTGAACTATTAGAGGTTTGTCCAAATTGTAATGTTTCATTAAATTTTCGAATACAGCTGGAGGCATCTTTCCTTCCTTAGCAAAAGGGTTTCCCGCTATTGAATGCATAAGAATAAAAGTTATTGTAACTACCACCCATAGAGTAACTAAAGATAAGCCTAAACGTTTTATAATATACTTAAACACATTATCACCCAAATCTTCCTTTACATATAAATTATTCCAGATATCATCAGAAAAATAAATCATGGTATGCCAATAAAAGGCATACCATCGATTTATCTGTCATTTTTATTTTTCTATATACGCGTATGTTAATTGAGGATATCTGTTAACCGGCTTAAATACACCTTTTACATAAGATTTTTGTAAATATGGTCTTGTATAAAAATAAATTGGTATAATAGGCATATTATCCATTAATAATTGTTCAGCCTCATGCATATCTTTCATACGTTTTTCATTATCCATAGATACTTTAGCTTCAGCTATAAGTTTGTCATAAGTTGGATTAGTAAATCCAGTATCATTTTGAGTACTTTCTGTTATATACATATCCAAGAAAGTCATCGGATCAATATAGTCACCTATCCAACCATTTCTTGAAACTTGATAATCTAGCTTATGTTCTCTATCAATTTTAACTTGGAATTCCATGTTTTCAAGAGTTACTTCAACACCAAGATTTTTCCTCCACATTTCCTGAATAGCTTCTGCAATCTTTTTATGACCTTCACTTGTATTGTAAATAATCGTAAAATTCAAGCTATCCATTCCTTCTTCTTTTAGACCTTCAGAAAGCAATTTTTTAGCTTCAGTATAATCTTCTTTGAAGTAATCTCCAGCATTCTGTTGGAAATCGCCCTTTATGTCAGGAATTCCAGGTGGTACATATCCAAATGCCGGTCTTTGTCCTCCCTGTGTGACATTTTTTACAATTGATTCACGGTCAATTCCCATCGAAAGTGCTTTTCTTACTTTTACGTTATTAAAAGGCTTAACAGTTGTATTAATCTTATAATAATATGTTGCAAGTTCATTACCAATTATATATTCAGGGTTATTAGCTTCATTTAAGCTCGCAATAACATCCTGAGGTATATCTATTACCATATCCATATCACCAGTTTGATACATCTGGTATGTAGTATCAAGTGAATCAATAATAGCAAAATTAATCGTAGATAATTTTACCTTATTCTTGTCATAGTAATTATCATTTTTCTTAATTACTAAATTTTCTTTTTGATTCCATTCTGTCAACTTAAATGGACCATTAGAAACATAAGAACTTGCATCTGTGAACCATTCAGCATTTTCTTCCTGAACTTTTTTATTTATAGGATAGTAAGTATAGAATGAAAGTACTTCTTCAATGAATGGAACTGGAGCTTCTAAGGTTACTTTTAAAGTCTTATCGTCAATAGCTTGCACTCCCACTGCGTCTTCTAATTCTTTTAATTTAGCAGGGTCAGTTTCTTCAGATGAATTGTATGCTTCTCCACCTTTTAGGTAATAAAGAATGAATGCATAATCAGAAGCTGTAGCTGGATTTAAGCCGAATTTCCATGCATATTCAAAATCTGCCGCTGTAACAGGGTCACCATTTGACCATTTTGCATCATTACGAATTTTAAATGTATATACAGTTCCATCGGCACTTATATCCCACTTTTCAGCCATGCCTGGGACAATTTTACCACTTGCATCTTTTTTAGTTAATCCTTCAAAAACATGATCGAGTATCCAAGAGTCATGTGATCCTTGAGCTTTTTGTGGATGTAAAGCACCTGGTTCTTCACGATTGTTAAGATTTAAAACTTGTTCATCACTAACTGCTGGTTTAGCTTGGCCACAACCAGAAATGAATAAAGAGACGAGTAGCATTAAGCTAATAATAGTAATTAGTCCTTTTTTCATAGATAATCTCCTCCAATAAATTTTTAGATAAATTTTTTATTCCTTTATATTTAATATTATTTATTTTAAAATTATTTATGTAACTTACAATAGTTCTAAAAAATAAATAATATAATACCATGATATGTAATAAATTTAGAAAACATACCAATAACTGAGGCTACCATACTACGACTATAATCATTTGTTTGCTTAAGCTGACTATTAGGCTACTAATAATTTAAATTATAATTTTTCAATATTCATAATGATATCACATAATTCATTTACTTATCAAGTATAATTTGTAAATCAAATTATTTTTTTAATTTTTTGTAATCATTACTGTCTATTTTATGCTATAATTGTAATGATTTTTGAATATCAATCTAGGAGGATGATTTTTATGGAGGAAGTTGTAGAAAAAGAAAGTGGCTTAAACTCTGATTTACTATCAGTCCAAATACCTAAATTAAGCAGCTGGGTATCTTTTATGGCCATTATGACTATTATTGGCGGTGCAATTAGTTGTATTGGTATTATTACTTCTGCAATAGGAGTTCCTGTCATAATAGCAGGTTTAAAGCTGCTTAAATCTGTGGACAATATGAAAAACTATGAATTAAACAGCAATCCTGCCAATATTGCAGAAGCATTTACTAATCTAAATAAGTATTTTAAGATTTTAGGAATAATTATGATTGTAGTCCTAGCATTAGATATTATTCTTGTACCATTATCTATTATAAGTATGATGAGTACAATGTCTCAATATTTTTAATTTCTACGTGAAAAAGGTTAATTACTAACCTTTTTCACGCTTTTAATAATCTCAATTACATCTTCTATAATTGCATCATCATGATGGCAACAGCAAAAATCTGCAGCTTCTTTTAAATCATTATGTGCATTTTCTACAGCTATACCCAAATCTGCTTCTTTAATCATTTCCAAGTCATTTAAATTATCTCCAACAGCTACTACATATAATTCATCATTTTTTAGCATTTCAGTAAGTTTTTTGATAGCATCTCCTTTTGAAACATCTTTACCTAGAATATCCAACAGTTGTGGATCTGAAAAAACTGTTCTAAAGTTTTCAGACTTACCAGATAAGAATTTTTCAACACCTTGCAAGCTTTGATTTTCCCAAACAAGTAAAACCTTATACCATGGTCTTGGAATTTCGCTTATATCTATTTCGAAGGGAGTAAATCCCTCTCTTTCTCTTTGCAATTGAGTTCTTGAGTTTGGGTTAATAGTATATATATTACCATCACTTAGAATTTGAATTGCCATATCTTTATATTTTTCCATTAATTCTTCAATAATTATTTCTACTTCTTTTGAAAGACAATTTTTCCACAAGACTTTCTTTTGTTGAAAATCATATATTGAAGCTCCATTATAAAAAATACCAGGTATATTTATGGGTATATTTTGTAAATATTTCATTATAGATGATTCCATTCTACCTGTTGCAATAGTAAATAATCCACCATTATCAATAAAATATTTAACAGCACTTATATTC
>CAYYEC010000315.1:0-5084 GCA_964470745.1 uncultured Eubacteriales bacterium
ACTGATTGTATACTGATTACTTTTTCTTCCACAACACTCACTTGTTTAATCATATCAGACATTTTTTCATTTCCATCTGCTGCTGTCTGACTGGCTATATTTGAAGAATTAAGAACAGCATGAGAATTCTCACCTATTTTCCTATTTCTCCCAATTAATTGCTTAACAATTTCTTCTGTTTTTTCAGATATAGCAGATTGTTCTGTAGAACCATCCGCAACTTCTTGAGCAGCCTGTGCAATCTGCATAATGGCACGGGAGTTTTGTTCGGCCCCCTCTTTCAACGCCTCAGCTGAAAGTAACACATTTTTTCCAGTTACACTTATCCCGCCAATTAAGTACCTAAGACTATCAACCATGGAATTGAAGGAATTTATCAATTTAGCCATATCATCCTTTGATTTTGTTTCAATTTTTTCTACTGAAAGATTTCCACTTGCAATCTGTTGAGCAGAATTAGCAAGTATAGAAATTGTATTACCAATCCTTCTTGAAAATAAAAATGCAAAAGCTGCACAACTTACTGCTAATATAATAATGGCTATTAAAACAGCCAGTCCAACAGCTTCTGTTTTTGTACTTAATTCTTTCTTCACTATGCTATTAAAGTTTAACTCCACAGCGATTAGCTCATTAATCGCCTCATTAGTAAATCCATTTATTTTTTTATAATAAACATATTCATCTATTGCTTCTGATGTTTTAGATTCGCTAATTAATGATACTATTTTATCAAATTCATCAGCTGTTGAAATATATAGTCTTTCAACAGAATCCAGCTTTTGTAATCCTTCTTGATCTTTTATATATAATTTTAACAAATCAATTTTAGCTTGAATCTGACTTAGTGAATCTTTGACATTTTTAACATCTTCTTCTTTTTTGCTGAACATAAACTCTTCAATATCAGCTTTTGAATCATTCTCAATATTTACAATATCATTCGCTAAAATATTTATATCAATCATTTTATCAAATTTTTGTATAAAACCTTTTAATGAAAAGAAAGTCACAGTACTTAACGTACTCATAAATATTATGATTACTGCAAAAGCTACCAGCATTTTAAATTTTAATGTACCTGTACTTTTTAATAACAATTTCAGCTCCCCTTTTTTAAGTTTGATTTTGTATTCCAGAATTTAAAAATAATAAAATAAATATAACACAACTTAATTAGAAAGTCATGGCTAATTTCTGGTAACTTATTAACTTAACTATATTAAACGCACAAATAATTCTATATTTTTTGCAATAAACATTTTACATTTCTTACTCAAATATTGCAAAATAATATTCCTATATCTATATGTTACCTATTTCTTTCATGTAATGTCTTTAATGTAACATATATACATTAAATTAATATTGATATTTGTTCGTTTAATGAGTTTTATAGGTGCAGATTTCGCGTAAGTTAAATTGAAATGTAGAATCATTTACTCGAAATCTATAGGATATTTTTTTTATTCATTTTATCTTTCATTTGTATTTTATCCTGAATATCTAAAATTTTATCTTTGTTTAGTGTATACTTATAGTAATTCCAGATTGCTGCTCCAAATCCTATAAGACTTCCAAGAGCAATAGTAAATCCAAGAGTTACTACCGTAAATTCGGATTGAGTGTCAGCGTTTGAGTCAAATTTCACAATATCAAGCAATATCCCCAGTAGAAATATTGTAATCGATTGAGAAAGCTTATATGCCAGGGTTAGACAGCCATAATATATTCCTTCCGAACGTATACCTGTACTCAATTCTTCTACATCAATAGTATCTGCAACCATAGAAAATGGCAGGGAAAAAAGCCCACCCGTTCCAAAACCGATAATTACTACAAAAGGTATCATATATATAAAATTACCATATACATATGATTTTATTAGGACAAGTCCAATGAAAATGACGCTTGCAAAAGCACTTATTAAAAGACCTACTATCATAGTAGGCTTTTTATCTATTTTTTTTGAAATAATAAGCCATATTGGCTGTGATAATATGCTTATTGCAAATTGAACTCCAAATACAATGGCTATATCACTATTATCAAGCCCAAATGTATAGGTAAAAACATGTAATCCCAGAGAACTTATAAGTGCAGATGAAGTGTTTGTGAATAAGTACCCAAAAACTATGTACTTATAGTATTCATTTTTTAATGCCACAGTAAAGCTTTTAATTAATGATTTTATCCCATTTATTTCGATATTTTTATTTATAGAGGTAGGTAAAAATGGTATATATTTTTTTGTTGTAAAAAAACAAATCATTCCAAATACAATTGCCATTATTGAGGAAGTTATTCCCATATTCCTGTAAGCTGCAGGATTTAGTTGACCGATCGGATAGGCAGGTGTAGGATTAAAAAACAGAAACATTCCTGCAACCGTTGCAAACATAAGTCCCAATAAAAAAAACACTGTTTTTGTACTCTGTATTGAAGTCCTTTCATTATAATCATTCGTCAACTCAGCTCCTAATGCAGTATATGGAGTTGAATAAATTGTTATACAAGACTTTATAAAAATAAGATCAATAAATACCCATATGAATTTTACCAGACCAGACCATTCAGGATTTATAGCCCATAATAAAATATTAAAAATAGCCATGGCTATACTGCCTATCAATATATATATATGTCTTCGGCCAAACCTTTTCAAGTTAGTTATGTCCGAAAAATATCCCATTAAGGGATCTGATATTGCATCCCAGAAAACACTTATGCTAACGGCCATTCCAACCAGACTTCCAGGAATCCCTAAGACAGCAGTTGAATAAAATACCAAATATGTACCAATCATTTGAAAAATAATGCCATAGCTTAGGTTTCCAATACCGTATCCAATTTTATCATATAATGGAATTTGTCTTTTATTTAACTTTTGCCCATGCATTATCATTTTGTCCCCCAGATATACCCTATATAAATATCGTATATAATAAATATATCACAATTATTTATTATATTTACATATTTAATTTATAATTTAATATAAAAAATATATTTGCATAAAATTTATTGAATAATACCTAAATAATCAATTATAATAAGACGAAATAATATATAATGTTACTTGAATTGCTATATGTTTCTAAATTTAATAGAGATAATTATATTTATTATGTTATTTTGTAAGTTTAGCATTGAAGATAGCAACAAACGATTAAGCTTTTGGAGATAGTTAAAATATAATATCAACAATATTTTCGCGTGGCCTTTCTATTCCTATACAGGCTACGTGAAAAACTTGAGGTAATATTTTAACGGACTCTTAAGTCCTGAAAAAGCTTTTGAATTAGAAATTACGGGGGACTAGATGCAAAAGATTATTATTGATAGCGTTGCATCAGGGGCTATCATTGCTAAAGATATAGTTAATGCTGATGGAAGAATCCTTCTGTCAAAAGGGACAATATACAATGCAAGTTATTATAAAAGGCTTTCTGGTGCAGGCATAAATGAAATATTTATTGAAGCGCCTGGAAAAGTGGATTTTAGTGAAGATACTGATACGTCAAATATAATTGATGGATCAGTACTTGTTAGTGCGTTACAAATAGATGATGTTATATTTGAAAAAACCAGAACACAAGCTCAAATTCAAGTAAAAAAGGCTATGGTAAAATTCTCCACCATGAGTCATATAAATATTGAAAAAATAAAGAATATAGTTGATAACATCATGGAACAATTGCTATCGAAAAAAAATATTGTATTAACACTGTCCCAAATAAGATCAGTTGATGACTATACTTACGAGCACTCAGTAAATGTATGTGTCTTATCATTAATTGTTGGCATAGATTTATCTTTAGATAAAATTTCCTTAAAAAAATTAGGTATTGGAGCAATACTTCATGATATAGGTAAAGTAGGTATTCCTGAAAACATCCTTAAAAAGCCTTCAAAATTGACCTTTAATGAATTTGAAGAAATAAAAAAACATACAAAATATGGTTATGAGATTCTTAGACAAACAGATGTATCTGAAGAATCAGCCTTAATAGCTCTTCACCATCACGAAAAATTTGATGGTACTGGCTATTCCAATAAATTAAAAGGAGATTCTATTCCTTTATTTGCTAGAATTGTAGCTATAGCTGATGTTTATGATGCAATTTCCAATAACCGGGTATATAGAAAAAGAATGTCTCCAGATAAGGTATATAAGCATATCGCAAGACTTGGACATACTCATTTCGATAATGAAATCATGGAGAAATTCGTAAGTCATTTAAGTTTATATCCAAACGGAACCGGAGTTATACTTAATACAAATCATAAAGGTGTAGTAATAGGACAAAATAAATTACTGCCTCAAAGTCCTGTAATTAGATTATTTAAAAAAGAGCGTACAGATATTAAAAATCGGTATGTAGATATTGACCTTTCAATTACCCAACATCTTTATATTAAGGATACATTTTAGAAACCTCAAAAGATTGCAGAAAAAATCGGTGTTTTCACGAAAGTAGAAAATGTGTCTTGGGGACTGGTCATCTGACAGGCACGTTTTTAGCATGTCTGAATTAATCGCTACGCAGTATATTTAGGTAAGATATTTTGCGTTGAAAATTCTTTATACCTGTCCCCACTACATATTTTTAGAAAATTTTCACAATAACCTATCTCGGATAGCCGTATTACTTATCTATCCAGTAAACAAAATCCTAAATCCCTATAGCCTATTCCCCACTGCCTACTTCAAATAAAAAACTTCTCTCATAAAGCTAATAGGTTCAACATTTTCCAAATCAAATGATCCCTCTACCATTTTACTTGTTATAGCATTCCACTTATTACACGCTTCACTTTTATTTAGATAGTCAAAAGCTTCATCTAAATTATCGCACTCAAAGCAATAGAAAAACTGATTACCATTTTGAAAAATTGAGTAGTTCTTTATGCCGGCCTTTGAATGCTCTTCCATTATTTCTGACCAGGGATCAAGGTGCATTTTAACATACTCATCCAGGCATTCCTCTTTTATTTTCCATGTCCATGCATATTTATTGCTATTATCCACTTAATTCACCTATCCTTTACTTTATACTATAGCTTTATTTAAGCCCATTAAT